>NZ_JBFAMQ010000007.1:21281-196649 GCF_040674615.1 Glycomyces sp. NPDC049804 | reverse complement strand
GGCGAGCACCCCCGATTACTGCGTGTGGGGCATGGGTGCGACACCGGTCTGCCGCGAGCGCGCGGACGATGGGACCTGCTGGCGGCTACGGCCCCCGGGAGCCTGGGGTGTCGTGGTGCAGCGCCCCCGAACGCCAAGTGTGGGCCACGGGTACGACATCGGGCCGGGGCGCGAAGGCGTGGGCGTCGGGTGGGGCGGTTGGAAGGTCGGGCGGGAACGCGAAGCGGCCCTGAGGAACTGGGTTCCTCAGGGCCGCTTCGGTCAGTCAGTGCTTACCAGCGGTCGCGGCGTTCGCGGTCGCCGCGGAAGCCGCCGCGCTCGCCGCGGTCGTCGCCGCGGAAACCACCGCGGTTGCCGCGGTCGTCGCTGCGGAAGCCGCCACCGCGGTTGTCACGGTCACCATAGCTGCGACGCTCGCCGCTGAAGCCACCGCTGCGGTTGTCGCCGCGGAAGCCGCCACCGCGGTTGTCACGGTCGCCGTAGCTGCGACGCTCGCCGCCGCCGTAGCCGCCACCGCGGTTGTCGCGGTCGCCGTAGCCACCCCGGCCGCCGTCACGGTTGCCCTGGTAGCCGCCGCCCTCGCGGTTCCCGCGGTACCCACCGCGGTCGCCGCCCTCGCGGTTGCCCCGGTAGCCGCCACGGTCGCCGCCCTCGCGGTTCCCGCGGTAACCGCCACGGTCGCCGCCTTCACGGTTCCCGCGGTAACCACCGCGGTCGCCGCCCTGGCCGCGGTAGCCGCCGCCGCGGCGCTCGCCGCCGCTGCGGTCGTCACGCTCGCGGCGCGGGCCGCGGTCGTCACGGCGCTTGGACGGGCCTTCGACGATCTCGCGCTCGGCCTGCTCGCGCAGGCGGGTCGCCTCGGCGCGCAGGCCCTCGGCGTCCTCCTTCAGGCGCTCGATCTGGCGCTCGAGGCGCTTGATCTCCTCGTCGCTGCGGGCGGCCTGGTGCTCGGCCGAGACCGCGCGCAGGTCGGTGAAGTTCCGGGCGCCCATGAGCTTGGTGAGCTCGGCGTCGAAGTTGTCGTTGACGTAGTGGCGCTGAGCCTCGACGCCGGCGCGCTCGATGAGGCTGAACATGCTGCGGTTCTGGTGCGGCAGCACCAGGGTCGCCACGTGGCCGGACTGCCCGGCGCGGGCCGTGCGGCCGGCGCGGTGCAGGTAGTCCTTGTGGGTCTTGGGCGGGTCGACGTGGAGGACCATGTCGACGCCGTCCACGTGGATGCCGCGGGCAGCGACGTCCGTGCAGACCAGCGCGTCCAGGCGCCCGTTCTTGAAGCGGTCGAGGACCTTCGAGCGGTCCTGCTGCGACATGCCGCCGTGCAGGCCCTCGGCGTTGACGCCGGCCTCGCGCAGCTCCTCGGCGATGCGGTCGACCGCGAGCTGGGTGCGGACGAACACCATCGTCAGGCCCGGGCGGGACGCGACGGCGGCGGTCATCGTGGCCTTGTCGCGCGGGCCGATGAGCATCAGGTGGTGGGTCATGGTGGTGACCGAACCGGCCGGCGGGTCGACCGAGTGGACGACGGGCTCGGACAGGTACTTGCGGACGAGGACGTCGATCTCCTCTTCCAGCGTGGCCGAGAACAGCATGCGCTGGCCCCCGGTCGGCAGCTGGTCGAACAGCTCTTCGACCTCGGGCAGGAAGCCCATGTCGGCCATCTGGTCGGCCTCGTCGAGGATCGCCAGCTCGACGTCCTCGAGCGAGCACTCGCCGCGGCGGATCAGGTCGCGCAGGCGGCCCGGGGTGGCGACGAGCATGTCGACCCCGGCGCGGAGCGCGTCGATCTGGCGGTTGAACGCGGTGCCGCCGCAGACGACCTTCATGTCGATGCCGACGGCGTCGCCGAAGGTCTGCAGCGACTCGGCGACCTGGATGGCCAGTTCGCGGGTCGGGGTCAGGATGATCGCGCGGGGGCGCTTGGCCCTGGTGCGGCCGCCGGCGGCGAGGCGCGCCAGGGTCGGCAGGCCGAAGGCCAGGGTCTTGCCCGAGCCGGTCTGGCCGCGGCCGAGGATGTCGCGTCCGGCGATCGCGTCCGGGATCGTCGCGGCCTGGATCGGGAAGGGCGTGATGATGCCCTGCTCGGCCAGTGCGGCGGTGATCTTCTCGGGCAGGCCGAGCTCGTCGAAGGACGGGCCGGTGTAGACCGGGACCTCGTCGGCCTCGACGGTGAAGTCCGCGGGGATCTCCGCTTCGGCCGCAACGGCTTCGGCGGATTCGGCCGCGGGGGCCTCAGCGGTCTCGGCAGTGGTCTCGACGGTGCTGTCGACCGTGGCCGGGGCCTCGGCGGCGACGGCCTGCGCGTCGGTGGTTTCGGGGGTTTCAGGAGTTTCGAGTGCCATGTCGGATTCACTCATGGCAGCATCCGGCACAGTTTTGTCAAGGGTCATGGTTCGCCTTCCGCGAGAACGACTTCGTAAGTGACGCACGTTCCGCGGAGATTTGGTTCACCATGAGCCGACGGTGATGGGGCGGGACGCGCCTGATCGGGCCACTAAGAGGGCCAGCTAAGAACAATAGCCGACCGCGGAGGAGGCGCGCTACCTCCACGGCCGGCTTGTGCCTAGAGACACCATTTCGAGGCCGTATCCGATTCCCGGTGCGGCCTCGCGGTTCAGTCCTCGAACTTGCGCTGGAACTCGCCGCCGGCGTCGACGATCTCGTACCCGAGGGTGACGTTGATGTCGATCATCGGGGCGTTGACGTCGGCGTTGTCCGTCCAGATGGCGCGGATGTGCGGGAAGTTCTCGCGCACGAGGCGCAGGTTCACGATCTTGAGGAGCAGGCCGAGCCGGTGGCCGCGGTGGTCCTTGTCCACGATCGTGATGCCCTGGTAGGCGTCCGGGAACTCGCCGTCGTCGTGGATGAACACGCAGGTGTTGGCGACGACCTCGCCGGTGCCGCGGTAGCGGGCGACGGTCTGGACGAGCTTGAGGCCCATGGCCTCGTTGCGGTCGGCCCTGGCGTTCTTCAGTTCGGCGTCGATGGTCTCGGGTTCGAGCTCGAGTTCGCCGAGCGGGACCTCGGCGAGGATCGTGGAGTCGATGCGGGCCATCGTTTCGACGAGTTCCTCGGGGGTGCGCCCGATCCACGAGATGATCTCGTAGTCGTCGCCGGCGGCCGCCTGTGCCTTCTCCAGGAGGGCCTGCTCGGCGTCGGCGTCGAGGGCGTCCACGGCGCAGCGGCGGTTGATCCACTGCAGCGCGAGCTTGAACCCGTGCTTCTCGGCGAACAACTGCCCGGCCTTGGAGCGCTCCACACCGTCTTCCCAGGTCAGGTGCGTGTCGAGGGTGAGTTCGGTGCGGCCGCGCTCGCGCGCGTACGCGATGAAGTGGTCCACCAGCGCCGAGCCGATGCCCTGGCGGCGGTGGTCGGGATGGACGTTGATCCAGGCCCAGCCGAAATGCAGGTTGGCGCGGTTCGGCAGGCCGATGCCGAGGACGGCGACGACCTGGCCGTCGGCGACGGCGACGAAGTGGGCCTCGTCCTCGTCCGGCGGCGGGTAGCTGAGGCCGGCGACGAAGCTGGCCCGGTGGGGGGCGGGGTTCTCGGGGTGGTCGGCCGCGTGGGTGGCGCGCATGACGTCGAAGGCGCCGGAGACGAGATCGCCGTCCGCGGGGTCGAGTTCGATGATTTCCATGACGTCAGTGTGGACATCGGCGGTGATCCGGGGCAATCGAATTACGGTTCCCTCCCGGTCGGGCGGTGCGGCGGGCCGTCACCGGTCGATGCGGCGCTGGTAGATCGGGGTGTGCTCGACGGGGCGGTAGCCGAGGCGCTCGTTGACGGCGATCATGGGCGCGTTGACGTCGGCGTTGGCGGTCCACAGGTCCGCGACCTGCGGGAACTCCTGGCGGAGCTGGCGGAGGTTCGCGAGCTTGGCGAGCAGGCCGAGGCGGTGGCCGCGGTGGGCCGGGTCGACAATGGTGATGAGGACGTGGCCGTGGGCGGCGGCCGGGTCGTCGTAGACGTCGACGCGGGTGTGGGCGGCGACGGCTCCGGTGCCCTTGTGGACGGCGACGGTGTTGACGCCGGTCTTGCGGTGGGCGGCGGTGGCGGCCTCCTTGGCGCGCAGCCGCGCGGCGTCGACCTGTTCGGGCGCCATGCCGAGTCCGCCCATCGGCACCTCGCGCAGGACCATGGAGTCCATGCGGCACATGGGGATCAGGAGGTCGTCGGGGACGGGGCCGGTCCAGCCCCGCAGTTCGTAGTCGCCGGAGGCGGCGAGCGCTTCGTCCCAGAGTCCCGGCTCGGTTTCGGCGGGGGCGACGGGGACGCGGCGGCGGATGAGGTCGAGGGCGATGGCGAAGCCGTGCCGTTCGAGGAACCGCGCGCCGGCGTCGTCGCGGGCGGGGCCGCCTTCGATCGCGGTGATGGTGCTGAGCGCCAGGGTGTCTCGCTGCTCCTCGCGGCAGCGGTCGAGGGCGAAGTCGAGGAGGGCGGTGCCGTGGCCGCGGCGGCGGTGGGCGGGGTGGACGAGGAGCTGCCCCGTGACGCGCCTCGGTTCGGTGTCCTTGACCTCGGTTCTGAGGTGGCCGACGAGCGCGCCGTCTGCGGTGGCGGCGTAGTCGCGGGTCTCGTACCCGGTGGCGGGGTGCCGGATCGTCGCGGCGTACGAGGACTCGATGATCGGCTGGCCGCCGGGGGCGTCGGCGGCCCGCGTCAGGGCGGCCAGCGCGGCGAGTTCGTCGATGCGGGCGGCGTCGGTCGGGCCGACTTCCTGGATCTGCACGGCTCGAGTATGACTTCCATTGGGGCGCTGTGTGGTTCGGGCCGGGCTCGCGCCCGGC
This sequence comes from Glycomyces sp. NPDC049804, assembly GCF_040674615.1. Taxonomy (NCBI): domain Bacteria; kingdom Bacillati; phylum Actinomycetota; class Actinomycetes; order Glycomycetales; family Glycomycetaceae; genus Glycomyces; species Glycomyces sp. NPDC049804. Next base: position 191,862 of record NZ_JBFAMQ010000007.1, on the reverse strand, counting down.
CCGACGGGTCAGACCTCGATGAGGCGGCGGTAGGAGACGCGGGCGTCGACGGGGCGGAAGCCGAGCTGGTCGTTGATGGCGACCATGTTGGCGTTCGTGTCGGCGTTGCCGGTCCAGACGGTGGTCACCGCGGGGTCGTGCGCGCGCAGCTGGCGGAGGTTCGCGAGCTTGGCGAGCAGGCCGAGGCGGTGGCCGCGGTGGGCCGGGTCGACGATGGTGATGGCCTGATCGGCATGCGCTTCGCCGGCGTGGGCGTAGATGATCGTGTTGGCCGCGACCTCGCCGGTGGCGCGGTGGACGGCGATGGTGCGGATGATGGTCTGGCCCTGGGCTTCGGCGCGCTCCTCGCGGGTGCGCACGAAGTCGGCGTCGACGGTGCGGGGGCGCAGGTCGACGTCGCCGAGGGGGATCTCGGCGAAGATCTGCGAGTCGATGCGGGCGAGGCCTTCGACGTACTGCTCGGGGCAGCGGCCGATCCAGGAGACGAGGTCGTAGTCGCCTGCGGCGCCGATGTTCTCGTCCCAGAGTCGTTGCTCCGCGGTGGTGTCGGCCCCGATCCGGAGGGCGCGGCCGATCTCGGTGAGCGCGGCGGTGAAACCGTGGCGCTCGAGGAATCTCGCGCCCGCGTCGGGGCGGCTCGGCCCGCCTTCGACGGCGGCCCAGACGGTGACGACGACTTCGCTGCGGCGCTCCTCGCGGGCGAGCCGCAGGAAGTGCTCGAGGAGCGCGGTGCCGATGCCGCGGCGGCGCCGGTCGGGGTCGACCGCGAGGTCGAGCTCGGCGAAGTGCGCGTTCTCCTTGTGCGGCAGGTAGACCCAGTGCTGGCCGAGGACCTTGCCGTCCTCGACCGCTGCGTAGCAGCGGAACTCGGAGTCGGGCGGCGGGTGCTCGAGCATCCCGGCGTAGCGGTCCTCGGGGATGGGCGGGTGCTCGGGGGTCTCGGCGGCCCGCACGGCCTCGAAGACCCCGTGGACCTGCCGCAGCAGGTCGCGGTCGGCGGGGAGGACGCGGTGGATCTCCGGTGTCACTGCGCCCCCGATCCCGGCGCCTCCAGCTTGCGCTGGTACTCGGCGTTGGCGTCGACCGTGGTGTAGTTCAGCAGCTCGTTGATGGCGATCATCGGGGCGTTGACGTCGGCGTTGTCGGTCCAGATGTACTCGACGTGCGGGAACCGCTCGCGGATCTGGCGCAGGTTCGCGAGCTTGAGGAGCAGGCCGAGGCGGTGGCCGCGGTGGCCGGGGTCGACGATCGTGATGGCCTGGTGGGCGTCGCGGTAGTCGCCTTCGTCGACGCCGACCTCGGTCCAGGCGACGATCTCGCCGGCGGCGTCGAGGGCGACGGAGTGGGCGATGACCCGTCCTTCGGCGGCGTAGACGGCTTCGCTGGCGCGCAGCTTCTCGGGGGTCACGTGCTCGATCTCCATCTCGATCTCGCCGAGGGGGATCTCGTTGATGATGGTGGTCTCCATGCGGCACATGGTCTCGAGGAGGTCGTCGGGGACGGGCCCGATCCACTGGCGCACCTCGTAGGCGTCGCCCGCGGCGGCCAGCGCCTTCGCGTACTCCTCGGCTTCGCGCTCGGCGCCGAGCGGGTCGACGGGGCTGCGGCGGTTGACCGTGGTGAGGGCCTTCTTGTAGCCGCGGTCCTCTAGGAGCCGCGCGTATTCCTCGTGGCGCTCAGGGCCGCCTTCCCAGTAGACGGGCGCGCCGGTGAGCACGGTGGTGCGCCCGTGCTCGGCGCAGACGCGCTCGACATGGTCGAGGAGGGCGCTGCCGATGCCGCGGCCGCGGTGGTCGGGGTGGACGGCGCCGAAGCGGACGATCGCGAGTTCGCGGTTCTCGTCGGTGAAGAAGGTGGTCCGGGTGTGGCCGAGCAGGGCGCCGTCCTCCACGTACGCGTACCAGTGGTTCTCGCGGCCGGGGAGGGCGTGGGTGAAGAGGGTCTTGAAGAACCGCTCGACGGGGGCCGGGTTCTCCGGGGTGTCAGCCTGGTGGGCGGCTGTCATGACGGCGAAGGCCTCTTCGATCAGTTCGCGGTCTTCGGCGCTGAATTCGTTGATTTTCACTGGGACAGTGTGCCCGGGGCGGTCCAGGGTCACAATCCGGTTTCGGTGAACGCCTCGGACCTGTCCGTTCGGTCAGGTGTAGCCGACCGTTCGTACGATGCGGATCGCTGCCCGTTTTCCCGTCTTGACGGGTATCTCCACTCCACTGCCCGCTCCATCTAGAACGGAACCGATCGTGACCGGATCGTCAGTCCCCCCAGGGGAACCGCCCGGGCCTCCCCTGCCGCCGCCCACGCGGCAGAGCGAGTTCGAGGACTTCGTGCGGGCCCGGTCCGGGGCGCTGTGCGCCTCGGCGTACCTGCTCACCGGCGACCGAGGGCTCGCCGAGGACCTGGTGCAGGACGCGCTGGCGCGCACCTGGCGGTCGTGGAAACGCCTGCACCGCACCGCGAACGCCGAGGCGTACACCCGCCGCACCATGTACCACCTGCATGTGAGCCGCTGGAGGCGCACGAAGGTCGCCGAGGTCTCGACCGAGGCCGTGCCCGAGCGCCCTGGCGACGAGCCGGACACGGCGCTGCGCCTGGCCGTGCACGCGGCCCTGCTCTCGCTGCCGGCGAAGCAGCGCGCCGCGATCGTGCTGCGCTACTTCGAGGACCAGACTGAGGCGTCGGCCGCCGCGATCCTCGACTGCCCCGTGACCACCTTGCGCGCCCGCGTGCAGCGCGGCCTGCGGCGGCTGCGCAACGGCTTCCCCGAGCTCGTGCTCGGCGGGGACCCGGGGACCCATCTCGCGCGCTGGGAGACCGAGTTCGCGAACGTGAGGGGAGAGGCCAATGCCTGACTCGATCCGCGAAGTGCTGCAAGGCATCGCAGAGGGCGGAGCGCCGGAGCGGGACCTCGCCGCGGGCGCGTACCGCAAGGCCCGGTCGATGGCGCGGCGGCGGCTCGCCGTCGCGGTCGCCGTGGTCGCCGGGCTGGCAGCGGCGGGCGGTGCGACCGCCGCCCTCGTCGACCGCGACCGCGCGGAGGAGCTGCCGCCGGCTGACGGCCCGACGGCGAGCGAGACGGCGACGCCGTCCGATCCGGAGACGACCGCGACGGAGACCGGGGCCGCCTGCAGCGTGCCTGAGGGCTGGTCCGGTTGGGGCCCTTCGGGTTCGATGGGCGACCTGACCGCCATTCCGGACGGGCTCGTGTTCGAGGTCAGCCAGGACGACATCTCGTCCGAACCGACGTTCTTCCGCTTCGAAGGCGAAGAGGGGAACGAGGTCCTGCGGGACGGCGAGTACCACATGGCGCCCGACGGGAACCGCTTCGCGGTCGGCGGCGCGGAGGCATGCGCCGGATCGCTCGCGTCCCTCACCGGCGACAACCTCGACGAGCTCGGGGTCTTCACGGTGCAGTGCGCCCCGTCCTGGTCCCCCGACTCCGACCGGGTGGTGCTCAACCTGGCCGACGCCGAGAGCACCGGCGCGTACCTGCTCGACGTGGCGACCGGCGAGGTCTCCACCGACCTGCCCGAGGAGGTCGGCTGCTCGCCGCGCTGGTCGGCCGACGGCGAGTACCTGGTCAGCTCGGACGGGTCGGTCGCGATGCGGCCGGACGGCAGCGGCCGGGTCGAGCTCGAAGGGGCGGCGGCGTGGAGCGGCGACGACGGGTTCACGGGCCTGTCGTCGATCTCGGCCGACCTCAGCCGGGCGTGCCTGCAGTACGACGACGAAGGGACCGCCGCGGCCGGGCACACCCGGGCGGCCCGCTGCGACCGGTACGTGGACACCGCGACCGGCGAGGTCCTGGACCTCCCGGTGGACGCCGGACAGCCCAACGCGGTGTTCCTGGCGGACGGCTCGATGATCGTGTGCGACGACCGGTACGGCGAGATCGTGGTCACCCTCGTCGACGCGGACGGCACGGTCCTCGACACCCGGACGCTCCCGGGCCAGGGCACGGGCGGGACGATCCTGCGGGGCTACTACACCACGCTGTAGGACCCGGGACGCATAGAAGCCGCTGTCCTTCGCTCGGAAGGGCAGCGGCTTCGGCCAGTCGGTTAGAGCGCGCGCAGGTTGGCGGCCTGTGGGCCCTTCTTGCCCTGCTCCACCTCGAACTCCACGCGCTGGTTCTCCTCCAGCGAGCGGTAGCCGCTCCCGGTGATCGCGGTGAAGTGAACGAAGATGTCGGGGCCGTTGTCATCGGGAGCGATGAAGCCGAAGCCCTTTTCGGAGTTGAACCACTTAACAGTGCCTTGCGCCATTACTGCGTTTCCTTGCTTTGATTTCCAGACCCCGCCGTCCGTCCGCGCCGGAAACCCGGCGCGGCCTGCGACAACGCGGCCTGTGTGTACTGCCATTGCTGGCCTTTCACCACTTCGGCGAAAAATACTCCGAACCGGCTTCTGCACCCTACAATACTCCGACCTCCTCGAACTGGGTCTTATACAGCTCGGCGTACGGGCCCCCGCGGGCCACGAGTTCCTCGTGGGTGCCCGACTCGGCGACCTTCCCCTCCTCGAGGACCACGATCGTGTCCGCCCGCCGCACCGTCGAGAGGCGGTGGGCGATGACCAGGGAGGTGCGGCCCTCGAGTGCGGAGTCGAGGGCGCGCTGGACGGCCGCCTCGGACTCGGAGTCCAGGTGGGCGGTGGCCTCGTCGAGGATGACGATCGGCGGGGCCTTGAGCAGGACCCGCGCGATCGCGAGGCGCTGCTTCTCGCCGCCGGAGAACCGGTAGCCGCGCTCGCCGACGACCGTGTCGAGCCCCGATTCGAGACGGCGCACGGTGTCGCCGATCTGGGCCCGGTCCAGGGCCTCCCAGATGTCCGCGTCGGTCGCCTCGGGGCGGGCGTACTGGAGGTTCGCGCGCACCGTGTCGTGGAAGAGGTGCGCGTCCTGGGTGACCATGCCGATGTGCGCGGCGAGCGAGGCGGCCTTGAGGTCGCGCACGTCGACGCCGCCGACCTCGACCGCGCCCTCGGTGACGTCGTAGAGGCGCGGCACCAGGGTCGCCGTGGTCGTCTTGCCCGCGCCCGAGTGGCCGACGAGCGCCACGAGCTGCCCCGGCGCGACCTCGAAGGAGACGCCGTCGAGGATCTGGCGGCCGTTGTCGGACCGGTCGGGCCGGGCCAGGTCCTCCAGGCTCGCCAGGGAGACCTCGTCCGCGCCCGGGTAGCGGAACCGCACGTCGCGGAAGGCGATCGACGCGGCCTCGGCGGGGAGCTCCCGGGCGTCCTCCTTCTCGCGGATGAGCGGCTGCAGGTCCAGGACCTCGAAGACGCGCTGGAAGCTCACCAGCGCGCTCATCACGTCGACGCGCACGTTCGACAGGGCGGTGAGCGGGCCGTACAGGCGCGTCAGCAGCAGCGCGAGGGTCACGACGGTGCCGGCGCTGAGCTGCCCGGCGAACACGAGCGCGCCGCCCAGACCGTACGCGAGGGCCTGCGAGAGGCCCGCGACGAGGGTGAGCGCGACGATGAAGGTGCGGGCGTACATCGCGGTGGTGATGCCGATGCCGCGCACCCGGTCGGCCTTCTCGGCGAACTCCGAGGACTCGGTCGCGGGGCGGCCGAAGAGCTTCACGAGCATCGCGCCGCCCACGTTGAACCGCTCGGCCATCTGCGTGTTCATGGCCGCGTTCAAGTCGAAGCCCTCCTTCGTGAGCGCCGCGAGCTTGCGGCCGACCCACTTGGCGGGCACCAGGAACACCGGCACGAGCACGAGCGAGAGCAGCGTGATCTGCCAGGACTGGAAGAACATGACGCCGATGATGAGCGCGACCGCGATGCCGTTCGAGACGAGCCCGGAGAGGGTGCTCGTGAAGGCGCGCTGCGCGCCCATCACGTCGTTGTTCAGGCGGGAGACGAGCGCGCCGGTCTGGGAGCGGGTGAAGAACGCGACCGGCATCGACTGCACATGGTCGAACACGACCCGCCGCAGGTCGAAGATGATGCCCTCACCGAGCTTCGCGCCGTACCAGCGCATGGCGAGGTTGAGGAGTCCTTCGACCGCGGCAAGGCCGGCGATGACGGCGGCGATCGTGACGACGCCGCGCTGCGTGCCGTCAGGACCGGTGAGCTCGTTGACGATGTCGCCGGCGAGGACCGGGGTGGCGACGCCGATCGCGGCGATGAGCGTCACGAGCGCGATGAAGAGCCCGATGTCGCGCCGGTACGGCTTCGCGAAGCGGATGATGCGGCGCTTGACGCCGCGGGAGAGTTTGACGCCTTTGAGGTCGTCCGCGCGCCGCATGGAGCGCATCGCGTCCCATCCGGCAGGTCCCATCGATGACACCGGGCCTCCTGTGTTCAGGTGTGCCCAAGTGCGTCGTCGGCCGCGCTCGTCGTCCGCCTGCGAAGCGGAGAGCGGGATGGGCTTGGGCTTGCTGCTGTCTCGTCGACACCGTCAACGCCCGGCCCGGCCCGGTTTATTTCCGCGGCCCCTTGCGGGCGCCTCCCCGGGTGCGCAGTTCGGTGCCGGACTCGGCCAGGAGCCGGTGCACGAAGCCGTAGGAACGCCCTATGGTGGAGGCGATGTCCCTGATGCTCTGCCCTTTCTCGTACTCGACGCTCACGAACTCGGTGAGCTCTCGGCGCTCGTCGCCTCTCACCTGGCGGTTCGGGTCGGTCCTGGCGGACTCGGCCGCGGGGAGGCCGGGAACACCACTGCTGCGGGGTGGAACCTCTGGTGCCATGTGTCCTTTCCTATGCACGGAGGGTAATGAAGGTGCGTTGTGAAGTTTGCCGGAGTTTTCTCGCCCGGCGGTCGCTTGTGTCGGATACCCGATAGTTTCGTAACGTGACCGCACCGCAGAGCTCCTACACCGACCGGGTCGACGCCGTCGACGCCCTCGCCCCGGCCCGGCAGCGCCATGGGCGGCTGCGCGACATCGGCATCTGGATCACGCTGCTGGTGGCGACCCTGACGCTCGCGTCGGTCGCGGTCGAGACCTCGTCCGAAGTGGTCGGACCCTCGACGCTGCCCTGGTGGCCCGCGCAGAACTTGACGTTCCATGTCACGGTCGGCATGGTGGTCGCCCCGCTGACGGCCGCCGCGGTCCTCGCGGTCGCCTCGCGGCCCGCGGCGGCGCGCATGTCCTGGAACACGCTCCTGGTGCTCTCCTACCTGGCCTCGATCACCTGGGCCGGGGCCCTGCACACCAATGTGGACCCCACGACGATGACGACGGCGACCGCCGGCGCCCGGCAGGCGATCGCGCTCCTCGTGTCGTACACCGGATCGCAGGCGGGCCTGGCGATCACGGTCGTCGCGATCTCCTGCCTCTCGGTGCCGCTGACGCTCGTCGCGGTCAAGTCCGTGGCCGGACCCGTTGCGGCGCGGGCGCTCTCGCCGGTGCTCATCCTCGGGCCGTGGGCGGCCTGGACGACGCTCGGCATCGACGGGATCTCCGCGGCGGCGTGCGCGGCCGTGCTCGCTTGCGGCGCTGTCGTCTCGGAGCGGAGGGTCCGGGGCGCGGACGCGTTCTGGGGCGCGGCGGCCGCGGGCGGCCTGCTCGGGATCGCGGCCCTCTTGTCGTACGGGGCCGCGTGGTTCGCGGTCTCGCTGCTGGCCGTCTTCTTCGCGCGGCGGCGCTCTTCGCAGATCCTGGTCGCAGCCGGTGCGGCGCTGGCCGTTCTGGGTCTGGCCGCGGCCCTGGGGAACTCGTGGCCGTACGGGCTCGTCGACACCTACAACGCGGCGATCGGCGAGATCGCGGCGCACCCGGGTCAGCTGTGGTGGCTCGCGCTCATGCCCGCGCTGGTGTGCGTGGCGTGCGGCCCGGCGATCATCGAGAGCCTGCGGCGCTTCGGATCGAGCGCGGCGTGGCCGCTGATGATCGGGCCGCTCATGGCCCTGATGATCGCGCCGCTGAGCGGATCGAACCCGGAGCAGCCCGAGTACGGCTGGATCGCCTTGTGCCCCTGGCTCATCGTGGCCGCGACCGCCCCCCGCATCCACGGCCTGCGCGCCCCGCTCGGCTTCGAGCGGAGCAAGCGCTCCGTGCGGGTGCCGCTGGTGACCGCGGGAGCGGGCGCCTGCGCGGCGATCGTGCTCATGTACTCCGGCTGAGCGCGGCGCTCACGCCAGCTCGACGAGCTCCATCAGGTCGTCGGACCACAGGTCCTCGTCGCCGTCGGGCAGCAGGATCGCGCGCTCGGGACGCAGCGCCTCGACCGCGCCCGGGTCGTGCGTGACCATCACGATCGCGCCGCTGAACCCGTCGACCGCGTCGAGCACCTGCTGGCGGCTCGCCGGGTCGAGGTTGTTCGTGGGCTCGTCGAGCAGCAGCACGTTCGCGCCCGAGCACACCAGGCTCGCCAGCGCCAGCCGCGTCTTCTCCCCGCCCGAGAGCACGTGGACGGGCTTGTGCACGTCGTCGCCGGGGAACAGGAACGCGCCCAGGATCTTCCGCAGGTCCGCGTCCGGCAGGTCCGCGCCCGAGTCGGAGGCGGCCGACTGCATCTGCTCGAGCACCGTTCCGGTGTGGTCGAGCGTGTCGTGCTCCTGCGCGAAGTAGCCGATGCGCAGGCCGTGGCCGGGCTCGACCTGGCCCGTGTCGGGTTCGAGCGTCCCGGCGAGCATCCGCAGCAGCGTGGTCTTGCCCGCGCCGTTGAGCCCGAGGATGACCACGCGGGAGCCGCGGTCGATGGCGAGGTCGACGCCGGTGAAGATCTCGAGCGAGCCGTAGGACTTCGACAGGCCCGTGGCGGTGAGCGGGACCTTGCCGCACGGGGCGGGCTGCGGGAGGCGCACGTCGGCGACCTTCTCCTGCAGCAGGTCCTCTTCGAGGTTGTCGAGCATCTCCTCGGCGCGGCGCAGCATGCCCTTGGCGGCCTTGGCCTTCGTGGCCTTGGCGCCGAGCTTCGCGGCCTGCTTGGTGAGGGTCGCGGCCTTCTTCTCGGCGTTGGCGCGCTCGCGGCGGCGGCGCTCGGCGTCCTCGGCGCGCTGGCGCTGGTAGGCCTTCCAGCCGAGGTTGTACGCGTCGATCACCGAACGGGTGGGGTCGAGGAACCACACCTTGTTGACGACCTCGTCGAGGAGGTCGACGTCGTGGGTGATGAGGACGAGGCCGCCCTTGTGCCCGGCGAGGAAGCCGCGGAGCCAGTTGATGGAGTCGGCGTCGAGGTGGTTGGTGGGCTCGTCGAGGAGGAGGATGCCGTCGCCGTCGTCGGAGAAGAGGATGCGGGCGAGCTCGACGCGGCGCCGCTGGCCGCCGGAGAGGGTGGAGAGCGGCTGGGCGAGGATGCGGTCCTCGAGGCCGAGGTTGGAGCAGATGCGGGCGGCCTCGGCCTCGGCGGCGTAGCCGCCGCGGGCGGAGAACTGCTCTTCGAGGCGCGAGTAGCGGTTGACGAGCTTGTCGCGCTTGGCGTCGTCGGCGACCTCGGCGAGGGCGGCCTCGGTCTTGGCGAGGTCGGCGAGGAGCTGGTCGAGGCCGCGGGCGGAGAGCACGCGGTTGGACGCGGTCTGGGTGAGGTCGGCGAAGCGCGGGTCCTGCGGGAGGTACCCGAACGGGCCGTTGCTCTCGATCTTGCCGGTGTACGGCTGGGTGAGGCCCGCGAGGACGTTCATGGTGGTGGTCTTGCCGGCGCCGTTGCGTCCGACGAGGCCGATCCTGTCGCCGGGCTGGATCCGCAGATCGGCCCCGGACAGGAGGATGCGCGAACCGGCGCGCAGCTCGAGACCGGTGGCGGTGATCATGGGGCACTCCTAAAACGGCGATGGCGGGCCGATTGGCCGCAGACTCACCAAGTTTAGGCGGAGTCGTGGGTCACGGTCGCGTTGATATCGGCCGAGCCGGATTGATTCGTAAGGAACCGGCCACTTTGTGTGACCGATCTCAGCCTTTCGGTGGAAGGGACGCCGCCGGGCGTGCACAGTTCGCCCGAAATGGAACCAGTTCGGGCGTTGTATCGCCTGGTCACAGACCAATAGTCCAAATCATCCCATGTAGGTTTCCGTCCCTATGGAGACACCTCAGGAATCCACCGCACACCAGAGCGGCTCGCTGACGGGCCGTCGACTGAAGTCACTGATCCGCCGAGGCCGAGAGCGGGGCGAAGCCCTGATCCGCCGAGGCCGTCGCGAAGCGCTGATCCAGCTCGCCCGGATCCGTCGCGACCATCACCGTCCGCGTCTCGCGAAGGCGGGCCTCGGACTGGCCGTCCTCGTGGGCGTGGGGCTCGCCTCCGCCGTCGGGCAGCACGCCGCGGCGCAGGCCGCCGGAGCCCAGGTCGGCGAGAGCCAGACCGTGGTCCAAGGCGACTGGGCGGTCGACACCGTGCTCGCGGACATGTCCGCCGCCGCGAAGGCCGAGAAGGAGAAGGCGGCGGCCGAGAAGGCCGCCGCGGAAGCCGCGGCGGCCGAAGCCGCGAGGCTGGCGGCGCTGCCGTGGACGCTCCCCTCCGACGCGCGCATCACCTCGTACTACGGGATGCGCGACGGCCGACTGCACGGCGGCACCGACTTCGGCGATTTCGAGGGCGAGGAGATCTGGTCCGTCGGCGAAGGCACCGTGACGTACGTCGGCTTCGAGCCCGGCGGCTACGGCAACGTGGTCTACATCGACCACGGCAACGGCGTCCAGACCCGGTACGCCCACGCGTCCAAGGTCCTGGTGAAGGTCGGCGACAAGGTCGGCAAGGGCGAGACCGTGATCCTCGCCGGCAACACCGGCGGCTCGCGAGGTCCGCACCTGCACTTCGAGGTGCTCATCGGCGGCAAGAAGGTCGACTCGCTCGCCTGGCTCGAGAAGCAGGGCCTCAACCCGGGCTGACACGGACTACACAACTGGGATGGGCGGCGGCCCCGGGGATCCCCCGGGGCCGCCGTCGTGCCCGAGGTGCCGGGTTCGCAGCCGCGCATCCGCGACTACCTGGCGAAACAACGCGAACACTCTCGGTGAGACACCTCCTCTTTTCGTAGGAGAAGCGGCTGACCCGAGGTGCCGACCTCTGCCGCAAGAGGACCACTTCGAGCGTTGTATCGCCTGGTCATGGGCTTGTTGTCCAATTCGGGTCTGTTAAGTTTCCCCGCGCTATGGGCAAACATGACGACACCAGCGAATCCGCTGGCAGAGAAATGACCAGCCGCCGGCTCAAGGCCATGCTCCGGCGCCGCCGCATCCGTCGCGAACGCCACAGCTGGCGTTTCGTGAACCTCGGGCTCGCCGCCGCGATCATCGTCGGTTCCGGCCTCGCGGCCCTCTCCGGGCAGCACGCCGCGGCGCAGGCCGCCGACGCCGAGGCGCAGCAGAACGACACGGTCGTGCAGGCCGACTGGCAGGTCGACTCCGTCCTGGCCGGGATGCGGGCCGAGTGGGCCGCCGAGCAGGCGGCGCGCGAGAAGGCCGCCGAAGAGGCCGAGAAGCAGGCCGCCGAAGAGGCGGCCAAGAAGGCCGCCGAGGAGGAGGCCGCGCGCCTCGCCGCGGAGGAGGCCGAGCGGCTGGCCGCTGAAGAGGCCGAGCGCGCCGCCGCAGAGGCGGAGGCCGCCGCCAACCCGTGGTCCGCTCCCACCGATGCGCGCATCACCTCGTACTACGGGATGCGCGACGGCCGGCTCCACGGCGGCACCGACTTCGGCAGCAACCAGGGCGACCCGATCTCGGTTGTCGGCGCCGGCACCGTGACCTACGTCGGCTACGAGGCCGGCGGCTACGGCAACGTGGTCTACGTCGACCACGGCGACGGCATCGAGACCCGCTACGCGCACGCCTCCGAGGTGCTCGTCAGCGTCGGCGACGAGGTCGCCGAGGGGGACACCATCATCCTGACCGGCAGCACCGGCAACTCGACCGGCCCGCACCTCCACTTCGAGGTGCTGCTGAACGGCGAGAAGGTCGACTCCCTCGCGTGGCTCCAAGAGCAGGGCGTGGACGTCGGCTGAGCCGAACGACTTTTCTCTCTCCTTACAAGTGAATACAGTGCGGCGGCCCCGGGGCACGGCGAAGCTTGCGAGCCGTGAATGCGAACAGCATCTCCCCGGGGCCGCCTTGCCGTCTCGCCCTAGCGCAGCGTCAGCTGCGGTTCGATGAGGGTGGACTCGGGGACGTCGAGGCCGTCGAGCTTGCGCATGAGGTGGCGCACGGCGGTCTCGGCCAAGGTCTCGGCCGGGACGAGCACCGAGGGCAGCTGCGGGTGGGTACGCTCGGCGACCTCGTCGGGGCCGATCACGACGACATGGAAGTCCTCCCCCACGCGCTTGCCCGCGTCCGCCAAGGCGTGCATGACATGACCGACGGCGGGCTCGTTGTGGACGGCGAGGCCCGTGAGCTCCGGCTTGGACGTGAGCAGCTCCTTGACGGTGCGCTGCACGGAGGCCGGGTCGTCGGGGCAGGGCCAGACCTCGGCCCGGGACCCGGCGCGGTGGAGGAAGCCTTCGCGCACCCGCTCGGCGAAGCCGGTGCGGCGCGCGTAGACCGCCTCGGAGGCGCCGAGCAGCGCGACGTCGCCGCAGCCGCGGTCCACGAGGTACCTCGCGCACATCCGGCCGGCCGCCTCGAAGTCCAGGTCGACGCAGGTGAGGCCCTCGGCGTCCGCCGGGAACCCGATGAGGACGCTCGGGAGTCCCAAGCGCCGCAGGGCCTCCACGCGCGGGTCGCGCACCTCGACGTCCATGAGGATCAGACCGTCCACTATGGCTGAAGCGGCGACGCGGGCGAGCCCGGCCGGCCCTTCGTCGGCGGTCATGAGCAGCACGTCCTGGTCATGGCGGCGGGCCTCGGTGACCGCACCCGACGCGAACTGCATGAGCACCGGCAGGTGCATGCCGTCGCGCAGCGGGAGCATCATCGCCACGACCCCCGCCCGCCGCGAGGCGAGCGACCGCGCCCCGGCGTGCGGGTGGTAGCCGAGGTCGGCCACGGCCGCCATGACGCGGTCGGCCGTCTCCGGGGAGATCGACCGCTTCCCGCTCAGCACATAGGAGACGGTGCTGGCGGCGACGCCGGCCCGCGCCGCCACATCGGCGATCGTGACGCCCCGGCCGGCCACTACCGCTCCCCGCCGAAGGTCAGCGTCGAGAGGCGCACCGGCCCGGACTCGAACGTCACGTACAGGTCCTTGACGCCCTCGACGCCCCCGAGCTCGACCGTGACGTCCGCGTAGTCGTAGACGCCGGCGGTCGCCGGGGTGTCGATCTTGGCGAGCACGTCGCCGTCGAGCGGGTCGTCCACGCGCAGGGTCAGCTGCGAGGCCTGGCCCGCGACCCGCGCGGTCACCGTGGCGTAGCCCGGTTCGCTGTGCCCATGTTCGGCTCCGCCGAAGTCGCAGTCGCCGAGCATGATCCAGCCGCCCGCCTCCTCGGCGGCGATCACGTCGCCGGAGGTGCGGTTCTCGTCGCGCCACAGCACGCCCTCGTAGAGGTCGTTCGCGGTGGCGGCCAAAGGCTTCGAGAGGTCGCGGGCGCCCACGGTCTCGCCGTCGACGCGCACCGAGGCGGACAGGACGATGTCCGTGGCGGAGCGGCCGACCATGAGGCGCTGGCGGGACTTCTCGACGATCATGCGCCCGGTCACGTTGTCCCAGTGGGCGAGTTCGTCCACGGGCACGGTGAAAGCGACGGTGCGGGTCTCGCCCGCGGCGAGGCGGACCTTCTCGAAGCGGCGCAGCTGGCGCAGCGGCTGCTTCACGCGGGAGCCGCACTGGTGCGTGTAGAGCTGCACCACCTCGACGCCGTCGCGGTCGCCGGCGTTGGTGACCTCGACGGTCACGGCGAACTCGTCGCCCGCCCCGGCGTGCTCCTTGTCGGCCTTCAGGTTCGCGTACTTGAACTCGGTGTAGGACAGGCCGTGGCCGAACGGGTAGAGCGGCTGGCCGAGGTAGTAGAGGTAGGTCGCGTCGGAGGCCACGATGTCGTAGTCGAGCATCGCGGGCAGCTCGGCCGCGTCGGTGTACCAGGTCTGCGGGAGCCGGCCCTCGGGGTCGCGGTCGCCGTACAGGACGTCGGCGAGCGCGTTGCCCCACTCCTGGCCCCCGTGGCCCGACCACACCACCGCGGGCACGTGCTTGGCGGCCCAGTTCGCGGCATAGGGGTACGAGGAGGACATGACCAGGATCGTATTCGGGTTGGCGGCGTGGACGTGGCGCAGGAGCCACTCCTGGGCGTCGGCGAGGCGGAGGTCGGTGCGGTCCTCGGTCTCGCGGCCGTTGACCAGCGGGTGGTCGCCGAGGACGGCGATCACGACGTCGGCGTCCCGGGCGGCCTCGACGGCGGCCTCGTGGCCCTTGACCACGAACTCGAAGTCGAACTCGGCGGCTTCGGCGCGGTCGGCGCTGAGGACGACGCGGCCGTCCTCGATGGCGAACCACTTGCCGGCCTCGGCGCCCTCGGCGCGGTGGATCTGCTGGACGGCGACCTTGCCGCCTTCGAGCTCGACGATGCGGAAGGTCTCGTGCACGTCGAACTCGTGCGGTCCGACCGAGTCGGCGCCCACGGTGCCGTCGAGGCGGCCGTCCACGTACCTGCCGGTGGCGACGTTGCGGGCGGTGTAGGACCAGCCGCCCCAGTCGAAGAGGTCGAACTGGGCGGCCGCGCCGGTCGTGTCGGTGATGTCGATGGCCTTGCCGTCCTCGACGGCGGTGGCGTAACCGGTCTTGTGGCGCAGGCGGATGCGGGAGACGCCCTCGCAGTGGACGACCTCGGCGCGCTCGGCGAGGGCCTGGCGGGCGGTGACGGCGTACGGGAGCGTCCCGGAGTACCAGTCCTGCATCTGGGTGTCCGCGAGCGGGCCGATGACGGCGATCTTCTTGGGCGCCTTGAGCGGCAGGATGCCGTCGTTCTTGAGCAGGGTGATCGACTGGGCGGCGGCCTCGCGGGCGAGGGCCTGGTGCTCGGGCGAGTTGACGACCTCGTCGCCGATGTGCGCGTACGGGTCCTCGGGGTCGAACTCGCCGAGGCCGAAGCGCACGTGGAGGTTGCGGCGCACGGCCGTGTCGATGTCGGCCTCGTCGAGCAGGCCGCGCTCGAGGGCGGTCTCGACGTGGACGAGGACGTCGCGGGAGCGCTCATCGTCCTGGGTGAACGAGTCGAGGCCGGCCTTGACGGCGGCGGCGTACGCGGTCGGGAGGTCCTCGAAGTACCCCTGGAGGATGGCGAGGTTGTTGGGCGCGTAAGCGTCCGAGACGATGAAGACCTCTTCGTCGGTCCAGGTGCGCAGCTCGTCGTTCACCAGGGGCGTGACGTGCGCGGGGCGGCCGTTGACCAGGTTGTAGGAGAGCATGACCGCGACGGCGTCGCCGCTCGCCAGTGCCGGGCGGTGGGCGGCGAACTCGTATTCGCGGAGGACGCGCGGCGGCATGTTCGAAGAGGTCTCGCAGCGGTCGGCCTCGTTGCCGTACGCCAGGAAGTGCTTGACGGACGGCGCGGTCTTCCACACGGCGCCGTTGTCGCCCTTGAGGCCCCGCGCGTAGGCGGCGCCCATGAGGCCGGTCATGCCGGCGTCCTCGGAGTAGCCCTCCTCGTTGCGGCCCCAGCGGGGGTCGCGCAGCGGGTTCACGGTGGGTGCCCACACGTTGCGGCCGACCTTGACCGGGTCGTTGTGGTTGAAGGCGAGCACCTCGTCGGCGACGGCGGCGCCGACCTGCTCCACGAGCTCCGGGTTCCAGGTCGCGCCGAGGGCGACCACCTGCGGGAAGACGGTGGCCTCGCCGAGCCACGCGAGGCCGTGGAGCGCTTCGGTCCCGGTCTTGAACGGGCCCATGCCGAGGCGTTCGACCGGGCGGTGGTACTGGTGCAGGAGGCCGATCTTCTCGTCGAGCGTGAGGCGCGAGAGCAGGTCGGCGACGCGCTCGGCGCGCGGCAGGTTCGGGTCGCGGAAGGCGGGACGCAGGTCGGTGTCGCTCATGGGTGGACTTCCTTTTGGACGTCGCTGTCGTGTGAAGGGCCATGTCGTTGCAGAGCTCTGTCGAAGCGCTTCGATGACCGAGGCTTCACGGCCTGGTTCTGAAACAGGAAATTGTCTTGTCGAAGCGCTTCGATTGAGGATGCAAGATTTCTACACCCCGGCTTCGGCCCCAGTCAAGGCAGGTGGGGCCGCACGATGCGGAATTTGACGGGTTTCACCCGTTCCGCAGGCTTTTAACCTGCGGAAACAGGCGGGGTAACAATCGTGAAACAGACGCTAGGAACCCAGCGGGGTGGGCATCTTCCCGGAGTCGATGTCGTTGAGGATGCCGGTCGCGGCACCGAGGGCGGGGGCTTCGTGGCCGAGTGCCGAGACCACGATCTCGGCGCCGCCGGCGCCGGAGGCGTGGGTGCGGGCGGCGAGCTCGCGTTCGGCGGCCGGGCCGATCCAGGGGCTGAGGGCCTGGTAGTGGCCGCCGAGGACGACCGCTTCGGGGTTGAGGAGGTCGACGGCGAGCGCGATGCCCGCCCCGAGGGAGCAGCCGATGCGGTCCAGGGCCTCGAGCACGCGGGGCTCTTCGGCGCGGGCGCGGGTGACCACGTCCTCGACCTCGGCCTCGACTTCGGCGCCCGCGATGTCGTCGGATTCGGACAGCGCCTTGAGGACGGCGCTGATGCCGGCGAGGTCTTCGACCCGGCCCACCCGTCCGTCCACGTCGATGAGGAGGTTGCCGATCTCGCCGGCGAATCCCGTCGCACCCCTGCGCAGTTCGCCGTCGACGATGAGGCCGGCGCCGAGGCCGATCTCACCGGTCAGGTAGATCATGTTGGACACGCCGGCCCAGGAGCCGAAGCGCTGCTCGGCGACCGCACCGAGGTTGGCGTCGTTGTCGGCGGTCACGGCGTACTTGGGGTCGCGCATGGCCTGGCGGAGGCGGCCGGTGAGGTCGAAGTCCTCCCAGCCGAGCATCGGGGCGCGCTGGACGACGCCGTCGTTGTCGATCATGCCGGGGACGGCGACGGCGAGCCCGAGGATCTGGCGGCCCTCCGAGTCCATCTTGTCGACGGCGCGCTTGGCGAGGCCCGCGAGGGCCGAGACGGAGCGGCCGGGGGTCGATCCGCCGCCGTCGTGGGCGCGGCGCCAGGACAGGAGGCGGTTGCCTGCGAGGTCCACGGCGACGAGCGTCATGTAGTCCACATTGATTTCCACGCCGAGGGAGGCGTAGTAGCCGGTGTCCACACTGAGCAGCACCGCGGGGCGGCCGATGTTGCCGATGACCGAGCCGGACTCGCGCAGGACGCGGCGCTCGATGAGCTCCGCCACGAGCGAGGAGACCGTGGCCTTGTTGAGGCCGGTCTTGGCCGCGAGATCCGCACGGGAGCAACGGCCTTCGGCGCGGACCTGACGCAGCACGAAGCCGAGGTTGTTGGCCCGCACGTCCGTGAAGTCGGCGCGTCTGGCCCTTCCCCGCGCCTCCGCGCCGGCGGCCCCGGCCGACTTCGATGCGATGCGCATCGCCATGTCTCGTCCTCCTGCTGTGTCTCTCGGCCCGCTTATGGCGCCGGATGCGGGCCGTAATTGAGCATTGTCGTGGATCGCGACAACGGGTTGTCGGGCGGTCCCTGACCGTTGCGCAGCGAAGCGTTTCACCACAAGGGCCGTTCCCGAATCGTGACCAATCCGCGTCCGTATCGCCTGACCCCCGGCTTGTGTCGGGTGCCACCGTGCGCTACTTTAGTTTATCGAATAGCCGAACTAATTATCGGCCAGACCCCCCATAAGACCCTCACAACGCAGTACGACCGAAAGGACAGCAACGTGGCTACTCCCTCAGACGGGTCGGTCTTCCGCCGCCGCTCCCTGTTCAAGGCCGCCGGGCTCGGCGCCGCCGGTGCCGCGGGCCTGCCTCTCATCGCCGCCTGCGGCGACATCGAATCCGGCGGGGGCACCTCGCAGACGACCTCGGGCTTCGACTTCCTCCCCGAGTACAAGGAATGGCCGCTCCCGGTCCAGCCCGACCTGGTCGGCGAGCCGCCGAACCACCCCTCCGGCTTCACCACGTACCCGGAGCCGGTCCCGGCGATCGAGAGCCTCCCCTCCAACAGCGGGACCTACGAGATCACCGTCCCGATCTGGGGCGAGGCCCCCTCGAACGACGACCCGTACTTCGCGGCCATCGCCGACGCCAGCGGCGGCACCACCGTCAACCTGCGCCAGGCCGACGGCAACACCTTCGCCGAGACCTCGGTCCAGTGGCTCAACGCCAACGAGTACGGCGACGGCATCATGCTCTTCAGCTGGATGCTCTTCGCCCACCCCAACTTCCAGGAGACGGTGGTCAACTCGTTCTACGACCTGACCGACATCGTCAAGGGCGACATCTCCGAGCGCTGGCCGCTCCTCGCCGGCCTCCCGACCGCCTCCTGGGGCCAGTCGGTGTGGTCCACCGACCCCGAGGACCCCGAGACCGCGCGCGTCTTCGGCATCCCCGGCTCCTTCTCCGGCGGCCCGGGCAACGCCATGTTCGCCCGCACCGACATCCTCGAGGAGCACGGCCAGGCCCTGCCGACCACGGTCGAGGAGCTCCTCGAGGTCGCCCGCGCGGTCTCCGACGACGCCGGCGGCCGCTGGGCCTTCGGCGGCACCGACTACCTCACGCCGCAGTGGTTCGGCCTCGCCGGCGGCGACGGGTGGGCCTACATCGACGGCAAGCTCGTCCACAACTGCGAGCGTCCCGAGTACACCGAGTGGCTCGAGTTCCGCCGCACCATCTGGGACGAGAAGCTGGTCCACCCGGACCTCCCCTCGGGCACCCTCGACGGCCAGGCCCTGCACAAGGCCGGGACGATCGTCTTCCAGCTCGACGGCATCTCCTGGTGGCAGGGGTTCATCGACCAGTCCACCGCCGAGGGCACCGGCGGCACCATCGCCCCGCTCCCCGCGCTGTCCGCCAAGGGCCGCCAGCCGCTCGTGCACGTCAACACCGGCGTGGACAGCTGGACCTTCCTCAACAAGGACCTCTCCAAGGAGCAGGTCGAGGAGTTCCTGGACTTCGCGAACTTCTGCTCGGCGCCGTACGGCACCACCGAGTACGAGCTCCTCAACTACGGCATCGAGGGCACGCACTTCACCTACGGCCCCGACGGGACCCCGGTCTACAACGAGGTCGGCACCAAGGTCGTCCAGGCCCCGGTGAACCACAAGACGATGTCCGGCCACGTGCAGCAGTTCCTGACCGGCACGCCGGACATGGTCCAGGCCCGCTTCGACTACAACGCCTCCGTCAAGGAGTTCGCCGAGGTCAACATCTTCGAAGGCATGCGCGTCGAAGGCCCGTCCGAGTTCAAGTCCGCCGGGCAGGTCCTCATCGACCAGCAGAACGACATCGCGTTCGGCCGCGCCGACCTGTCCGCCATCCCGGACATGGTCGAGACCTGGAAGAACAACGGCGGCGAAGTCGGCCGCGAGCACTACACCGCGGCTTACGACAAGCTGCACGGCTAAGACGCCCGGCCGGGCCGCGACCACTGTGGTCACGGTCCGGCCATGCCCGTCCCGCACAGGTACTCACTGACTGGATTTCACACAAGCGATGGCAGCTCTCCAGACCTCAGCGCCCCCGGCCCCGAGCCGCGGGCAGGCCCGCCCCCGCGCGAAAAGCAAGCGGACCGCGGCCCAGCGGCTCCGGCACGACTGGCCCCTGCTGCTCCTGACCCTCCCGGCGCTGGCGCAGCTCGCGGTGTTCTTCTACTGGCCCTCGGCCTGGAACATCATCGCGTTCATGGACTACAGCCCCCACCGGCCGTTCTGGGAGAACCCGTTCGTGGGCTTCGCGTGGTTCGAGCGGCTGTTCGCCAACCCGTACTTCATGCCCGCCCTGCTCAACACCCTGAAGTACGCCTTCGCGAACCTGCTGTTCCTGTTCCCGCTCTCCATCGTGCTGGCGCTCGTCATGCACTCGGTCATCTCCACGAAGATCCGCAGCGCCTTCCAGTCGGTCGTGTACCTGCCCTACTTCTTCTCCTGGGTCCTGGTCGTGACCGTCTTCGTGCAGACCCTCGGCTCCGACGGCCTGGTCTCCAACTGGATCCTCGGCTTCGGCGGCGAACGCCTGACCTTCATGTCCGATCCGGACTCGTTCCTGTTCCTCGCCTGGCTGCAGTGGGCGTGGAAGGACGCGGGCTGGGGCATGATCATCTTCCTCGCGGCCCTGGCCTCGATCAACCCGAGCCTCTACGAAGCGGCCGCAGTCGACGGCGCGAGCCGGTGGCGGCGCATGTGGCACATCACGCTGCCGGGCATCCGGCCGGTGATCGTGCTGCTGCTGATCCTCCACATCGGTGGCATCCTCAACGTCGGCTTCGAGCAGTACCAGCTGCAGCGCAACGCCGTCGGCTACCAGACCACCGAGGTGCTCGACACCTTCGTCTACTACCGCAGCGTCATCGGCACCGAAGGGCCCTCCTTCGGCACCGCGGCGGGCCTGTTCAAGGGCGTGATCGGGCTGGTCCTGGTCCTCATCGCCAACAACGTCGCGCACCGCCTCGGAGAGCAAGGGATCTACCAGAAGTCATGACCGCCACCGACATCAAGCTCAAGCCCGCCAAGAAGAACGCGCGCCCGGTCTGGGACGAGGAGCCGTCCTTCGTCGGCAAGGCCGTCAAGGCCCTGTTCCTCATCTGCTACGCGGCGGCCATCGTCCTGCCGATCTGGGCGGTCGTGGCGACCAGCTTCGCCAGCGAGGAAGCCCTCGCCCGCGCCGGCGGCAACCTGCTGCTCATCCCGACCGACCTGAGCCTGCAGGCCTACCAGGAGATCTTCGACGGCGGCGCGCTCACGCGGTCGCTGATCCTCACGATCGGCCTCACCGCGGGCGGCACCGCGCTGTCGATGGTCCTGACCATCGGCGCGGCGTACGGGCTCTCGCGGCCCGGCTCGCTCCTGCACCGGCCGCTGCTCATGCTCGTGCTCTTCACCTTCCTGTTCGCGCCGGGCCTGTACCCGAGCTTCCTCGTGGTGCAGAAACTGGGCATGTTCGACAGCTACCTCTCGCTGGTGCTGCCGATGGCGCTCAACGCCTTCAACCTGATCGTGCTGCGCTCGTTCTTCATGAACTCCGTGCCGACCGAGCTCATCGACGCCGCCCGCATGGACGGCGCGGGCGAGTTCCGGACCCTGTTCAAGATCGTGCTGCCCATGTCGAAGGCGATCCTCGCGGTCATCGCGCTGTTCTACGCGGTGGGCTACTGGAACATCTACTTCTCGGCCGTGCTGTACATCCCGGGCCTGGAGACCCAGCCGATCCAGGTCGTGCTGCAGCGCATGCTCATGTCGACCCAGGGCCTGCCGGGCGCGGCCGCCGACGTCTCGCAGTACCAGACGCAGGCGCCGGACTCGGCGCTGAAGATGGCCGTGGTCGTCTGCACGATCGTCCCGATCGTCATCATGTACCCGTTCATCCAGAAGCACTTCACGAAGGCCGTCATCACCGGCGCGATCAAGGGCTAAGGCTCGCGGGCTTCGCCGTGACCGGCTGATCACCTCCCCCGGTGAGAAGGGCCGCCTCCGCACTCGCGGAGGCGGCCCTTTCACGTACGCGGCGTGAGTGAAAGCGCAGTGGGACCGGAGTGAAAGGCGGGGCGCGCACGCTGGGGGCACAGGAAGCCGACCAGGAAAGGCGCACCTCATGCGATACGCCATCGAAGTCCGAGGGCTGAAGAAGTCCTTCGGCGAGGTCCACGCCCTCAGCGGCGTGGACCTCGCCGCGCCCCCCGGCACCGTGCTCGGCGTGCTCGGCCCGAACGGGGCCGGGAAGACCACCGCCGTGCGCGTCATGTCCACCCTCACCAAGCCCGACGCCGGGACGGCCCGCGTGCTCGGCCTCGACGTCGTCGAACGGGCCGCCGAAGTACGCGAGCGGATCGGGCTCACCGGCCAGTACGCCGGGCTCGACCCGAACCTCTCCGGGGAGCAGAACCTCGTGCTCGTGGCGCGGCTGCTCGGCGCGTCCCGCCGCCAGGCGAAGACCCGCGCGCACGAGCTGATCGAGCGGTTCGACCTCGCGCACGCCGCCGCCCGCGCCGTGGGCGAGTACTCGGGCGGGATGCGGCGCCGCCTCGACCTCGCCGCCTCGATCGTGCGCCGGCCCGAGGTGCTGTTCCTCGACGAGCCGACGACCGGACTCGATCCCCAGAGCCGCAACGGGTTGTGGGAGGTCGTGCGCGACCTCGTGGCGGCCGGGACCACGGTCCTGCTCACCACCCAGTACCTCGAGGAGGCTGACCAGCTCGCCGACTCGATCGCGGTCATCGACACCGGCCGCGTCATCGCCTCGGGCACGTCCTCGCAGCTCAAGCAGGCCGTCGGCGGGCAAGTGCTGCGGCTGACCCCCGCCCGGCCGGACGCGGCCGAGCAGATCGTCCAGCTCGCCGAATGGGCCGCGGGCGCGCAGGCCCGCTTCGAGGACGGGGTCGTGACGGTCCCGGTCGGCCACGCGGGCGAGGCGCAGGCCGTCATGGCCCGCGTCGGCCAGGCCGGGGTCGACCTGGCCGGGTTCGGGCTCCACGAGCCGACCCTCGACGAGGTCTTCCTGCAACTCACCGGACACCGCACGAACACGACCGAGAAGGAGCCGGCGGCATGAGCGCCATGGCAACCGAGACACCGCGCACCGCGGCGGCACGCCCCGAGACGACGTGGACCTCCAAGCGCGGGACGCTCGCGCAGTCCGCCACGATGGCGGCCCGCTCGCTCGCCTCGATCCGGCACGCGCCCGCGCAGCTCGTCGACTTCTTCATGATCCCGCTGATGATCCTGCTCTCCATCACCTTCTTCATGGGCGGCCAGATGATGGGCTCCTGGCAGGACTTCCTGCAGTACGCGGGCCCGACCATCATCGCCATGGGCCTGTTCTTCGCCGTCACCGCAACGGGTCTGGGCCTGTACGGCGACATCAAGGAGGGCGTGTTCGACCGGCTCACCGCCATGCCCGTGTCGCGGTTCGCGCTGCTGGCCGGTCGGGTCGCGGCCGACATGGTCAAGTACGCGTGGGCGCTGCTCGTCGTCGGCGGGGTCGCGTTCGCGATCGGCTACCGCGCCGAGGGCGGCGTCCTCGGCACGGCCGCGGCCGCCGGGGTGCTGCTGCTGTTCCTGTTCGCCGCCTCGTGGTCGATGGCGCTCGTGGGCCTCACCGCCAAGAGCGAGGAGCAGATCCAGACGTGGATGATCAGCCTGCTCATGCCGCTCGCCTACACGTCGACGATCTTCGTGGAGATCGACACGCTCCCCGGCGCGGTCCAGTGGTGGGCCGAGATCAACCCGCTCACCGCGCTCGCGGACTCCATGAGGGTGTTCCTCGACGGCGGCGACCCGGGCGACGAAGTGCTCGCGCTCCTCGGCTGGTGCGCCGCGCTCGTCGCGGTGTTCGTGCCGCTGTCGCTGCGGGCCTACCGGCGCAGGCTCAGCGACTGAGCACCGGGAGCATCAGGAACTGAACGGCCAGGTGCTCTGCTCGAGCATCGCGGCGGCCCGGGCCTCCAGGTCCGGGTCGCCCTTCTCGCGTGCGAGGGCCGCGAGCTGGCGGTAGAGCTGCATTGTGACCTCGGAGAAGCTGCGGTACTGCGGCAGGTCGGTCTCGGCGTCCAGCAGCTCGCGCAGCGCCTCGTCGAGCCTTCCCATGCGGCGCAGGCAGATGGCCGCCGCGTTCCGGGCGGCGAGGGCGTTCTCCAGGTTGCCGATCCGCTCGGCCCGCTCCCGGTAGGCGCGCATCCGCTCCAGCATCGCCGCGGGGTCGTCGCCGTGCTCGGCGTCGATGCGCCACAGGTGCTCGGCGATCACCGAGTCCGCGAGGTCAGCTCCGAACTCCGCCTCGGCCGCGATCGCCCGCAGCAGCAGGGTCCGCGCGCCCTGGTAGTCCCCGGCGGCCATGAGGTCGTTCGCGAGTCCCTGCCAGGAGAGGATGAGCCCGAAGCGCTCGCCGAGCGCCGCGAAGATCGCGTTCGACTCGGCCAGCTCCGCTGCCGCGTCCTCCGGACGGCCCTCCTGGTACGAGAGCTCGGAGGTGAACAGCAGGCCGATCCCCCGCACCCAGGAGCCGCCGCTGGTGCCGGCCCGCTCGATGATCTCGCCGAGCCGGTCCGAGTCGCCGGCGATCATCGTCCGGATCATCGGGATCATCCGCAGCAGCGGCTCGACCTCGTAGAGGTCGTGCTCCTCGCTGATGCGCTGCGCCGCGGCGAACTCGGCGTCGATCGCGGCCGGGTCGAGCCGCCCGGACCACAGGCCCCAGCTGCCCGCCATGGCGACCTTCGCGCGGTGCAGCGGGTCCACGTCGTCATCGGGGCCGAGCGGCATCGCGCGCACCTGCCGGGCCAGCTCCATGCCCTCGTCGCGGTAGCCGCGCATCCACCAGTACCAGGAGAGCGGCGCGATCGCCCGGTAGGCGGCGCGGGCATTCCCGGCGGCGACCATGCGGCGGATCGCGGCGAAGAGGTTCGCGTGGTCGGTGCCGAGCCGGTCCAGCCACGCCACCTGCTCGGCGCGCATCAGATGCGGCTCGGCCTCCTCGGCGACGGCCGTGTAGTGCTCGGCGTGCCGTTCGAACCGCTCGGCGGTCTCTCCGGCCTCGGCGAGCCGCGCGGCGGCGTACTCGCGCACGGTCTCCAGCAGCCGGTACCGGCCGCCGGGCAGGCGCTGCACCAGCGACTTCTCGACCAGGCCGGTGATCTCGTCGGCCGTCGCCGAGCACACCTCGCACGCGGCGGCGAGGTCGGCGCTGCCGCTGAAGACCGACATCCGCGCCAGGACCGAGCGCTCGGCCGGGTCGAGGAGGTCCCAGCTCCAGTCGACGACCGCGCGGAGCGTCCGCTGGCGCGGCTCGGCCGTGCGCGGGCCGCGCCCGAGCAGGCCGAACCGGTCGCCGAGGCGCGCGGCGAGATCCTGCAGGCTCATGGACTTGAGGCGGGCCGCCGCGAGCTCGATCGCGAGCGGCAGGCCGTCCAACGCGGCGCAGACCTGGAGCACCAGGTCCGCGTTCGCCTCGTCGACGGCGAACGCGGGATCGCTCTGCCTCGCCCGCTCCTCGAACAGCGCCGCGGCCGCGTGCGAGCGCAGGTCCGCCACGGACGCGACGCCTGCGGGGAGCGGCAGCGGGCCGACCCCGAGCACGGCCTCGCCGGTGATGCCGAGCGCTTCGCGGCTCGTGGCGAGCACCCGCAGGCCCGGCACGCGGCCGAGCAGGTGCGCCAGCAAGTCCGCGGCGTCCTCGATGAGGTGCTCGCAGTTGTCGACTGCGAGAAGGAGTTCGCGGCCCCACAGGGCTTCGGTGAGGCGGGTCCGCGGGTCCTCGCTGCGGCGGGCGAGGATCGACTCGCCCAGGCCGATCGCGTCGCCGACGACCTCGGGCAGCCGCTGCGGGTCGGCGACCGGCGCGAGCTCGACGAGCCGCACGTCGCGGCCCTCGGCGGCCAGCCGGTGCGCGGTCTCGACCGCGAGCCGCGTCTTCCCGGTCCCGCCCGGGCCGGTGAGGGTCACGAGGCGGTTCGCGCCCAGGAGCCCGGTCACGGCCGCGATCTCCGGCTCGCGGCCGATGCACGCGGTCAGCGGTTCGGGCAGGCGGTGCGATCGCTGTTGCGGCGCTTGCGGTTCGGTGCCGCGCAGCACGTCGAGGTGGGCGTCGCGCAGCGCCCGGGAGGGGTCCACGCCGAGTTCGTCGGCGAGCTTGCCGCGCACGGCGTCGAACACGGCCAGGGCCTCGGCGCGGCGACCGGCGGCAGCCAGCGCGAGCATGTAGCGGGCGGCGTCGGGTTCGTTGAGGGGGTCGGCGCCGTGGCGGGCGGCGAGGTCGGCGAGGACGGCGCCGGCGCCTTCGAGGCGGAGGCGGGCGTCGAGGTGGAGGGCGGCGACGGCGTCGCGGCGCATGGCGAGGCGGGTGCGGGCGGCGTCGGCGAAGGCGTGGCCGTCGAGGTCGGTCAGGGCGGGGCCGCGCCAGAGGGCGAGGGCGGCTTCGGCGGCGGCGCGGGCGGCGGCAGGGGCGTCCTCTCTAGAGGCCGCTTCGGTTCGCGCGGCGAGGGTTTCGAAGGCGTCGACGTCGGTTTCGGCGGCGTCGAGGCGGTAGCCGCCGGGGCCGTGCTCGAGGCGGGGCCCGAGGAGTCCGCGGAGCCGGGAGAGCTGGGTGTGGAGGGCGGCGTTGGCGTTGGCGGGCGGGTGGTCGGGCCAGGCGGCGTCGATGAGGGCGGCGGCGGTGACCGGGCCGGGTGCGAGTGCGAGGCGGGCGAGGAGCGCGCGCTGGCGTCCGGCGGGGACGGTGAGCTCGTTCCCGTCCTCGTCGAGGAGTCGCAACGGCCCCAGGAGTTCCACTCGCACGCGGTCTATCTTGCCGGGCGGGGGCGGTGCCGGGAGAGCCGGTTCGGGAGCCGGGCGGGGACTCCCCATTGGAATCTGCTACTTGCATGAACAGGTTGTGACGGCATATCAGGGCCTTATCCGTGCATTTCTGTCGTGTTCCCGACTGAATCGAACACACGGGCCGATCACGCCCGTACTGTCGTTCACAAAACCCCGGAACAGTACGACCCCATGTGAGGTGCGGTGTCCGCCATGGCGATCAGTCTCGATTACCACCACGATTCCCAGTCCCGCACTGCCGAGTCCCGCGCCCCGGAAGGAGAACCCCCCATGAGTCCTGGCCCCGCGGGCGCGCACATCGCCGGCTACTGCGTCGAGTTCCGCCTTCGGACCCGCGAGAACGGGACCCGGGTGCTCCTCGCCCACGACCCCGACGGCGTGGCCGCCGCCATCGCGACGATCGTCGCGGCCGACCTGGTCCAGACCGCCACCGCGCTCGTGCGCGACCGGCCCGGATACGAGCCCGGCGGCCGGCCCGACCACGGTCTGAAGATCACCGCCGACAAGGCGGCCGAGGTCGGGGCGCTGGCGTACTACGGCCCGGGCGGCGAGGACTACGGTCCCGGCGCGTGGGTGACCTACTCGGACGAACCGCAGGCCCCCCACTTGCGGCTCTACCGGGACATGGACACGGAGAGCACATTCCCTCCGGACGCGCACATCGCGTTGAGCACGCTGGCGCGGGCGGTGGAGGACTTCCGTGCGACGGGAGGTCTGCGCCCGTCCGGCTGCATGTGGCGGCCGAGCACGGTGTGGTGAACGTCCGCCGCGGTGGTCTACCGCTTGGCGGGAACGTGGCCTGGCACCGCTCCCGCCGGCGGTTAACCTTGCCGATCATGAGCACCAGTGACGCCGTGGCCGTGCGCCTCGCGCAGGCCGGGGACGCGCCCGCCGCGAGCGCGATCCTCAACCACTACATCGCCGAGTCGGTGAGCAACTTCCGGACGGAGCCCTACGGCCCCGGGGAGTGGGCGGAGCAGTTCGCGGCGAACGCGGACCGCTTCCCGTACCTCGTCGCGGAGGTCGGCGGGGCGGTGGCGGGGCTGGCGTACGCGAGCGCCTGGCGGCCGAAGCAGGCGTACGCGTGGACGGCGGAGTCGACGGTGTACGTCTCCCCCGGGCACCAGGGGCTGGGCATCGGCTCGCTGCTGTACGGCGAGCTGCTCAAGCGCCTGGAGGAGCAGGGCTTCCGCAGTGTCATGGCGCAGGTCTCGCAGCCGAACCCGGGCAGCGAGGCGCTGCACGAGCGTTTCGGCTTCGAGCTGGTGGGCAGCATCCGCGACGCGGGGTTCAAGCACGGCGCGTGGATCGGCGTGGGGATCTGGCAGAAGACGCTCGGGGCGCTCGCGGTCCCGCCCGCGCCGACGGCCCCGGTCGCGTGAGCCGCTGAGGTTCCAATGAACCTCTAATGGTTCTCGCGTGGAACGCAGAGCCGCGGTCCCTAGTCTTCAGGGCAGGGGAAAGAAACCTCCTGAGGGGTGACGAGCCGCAAGGCGAGTCGAATCCAATTGATGGGTGTGGGGTAGCGATCGGGCCCGGAGCGGAAGCTCCGGGCCCGATCGCATTTCCTTGCGTCTAGCGCACGCCGTAGAGGTGCTCCAGGGCGAGCTGGTCGAGGCGCTCGAAGGCCATGCCCTTGGCGGCGAGGCCGTCGACGTCGACCTTGACGTCCTTGAGGTCGGCCCAGGTCTCGCCCTCGCCGAGGGTGGGGACGGCGAGCTGGTCGACGCGGGCGTCCTTGAGGGCCTGCTGGACCTCGGGGTCGGCGCGGAAGGCGCGGACCTTCTCCTGCAGGATCTTGTAGTTGCGCATGCAGGCGGCGGCCGAGACCCACACGCCGTTGTCGTCCTCGGTGCGCGGGGGCTTGAAGTCGAAGTGGACGGGGCCGTTGTACTGGCCCTTGGCGATGCCCTCTTCGACGGCGTCGACGGTCCAGAAGGCGCCGCCGACGTTGCCCGCGCCGAAGCGGAGGTCCTGGTCGTAGCGCGGGCCGGTCTGGCCGTTGAGGTCGATGTGGTAGAGCTTGCCGTGCCACAGGGCCTGGCGGATGCCGGCGGCGTAGTCGAGGCCGGCCATCTCCTCGTGCCCGATCTCGGGGTTGAGGCCGACGAGTTCGGGCTGCTCGAGCTCGTTGATGAACGCGAGGGCGTGGCCGATGGTCGGCAGGAGGATGTTGCCGCGGGGCTCGTTCGGCTTGGGCTCGATGGCGAAGCGGATGTCGTAGCCCTGCTCGGTGACGTACGCGCCGAGGGTGTCGAAGGCTTCCTTCATGCGGGCGAGCGCGGACTGGATGTCCTTGGCGCCGCCGGACTCGGCGCCTTCGCGGCCGCCCCAGGCGACGTAGATCTCGGCGCCGAGCTCGGCGGCGAGGTCGATGTTGCGCATGACCTTCGAGATGGCGAAGCGGCGCACGTCGCGGTCGTTGTGGGTGAAGCCGCCGTCTTTGAAGATCGGGTGGCCGAACAGGTTGGTGGTGGCGGTGGTGACCTTGAGGCCGGTCTCGTCGAGGGCCTTGCGGAACGCGCCGACCTTGGCGTCGCGCTCGGCTTCGGAGGCGTCGAAGTCGAACACGTCGTTGTCGTGGAAGTTGACGCCGTAGGCGCCGATCTCGGCGAGCTTGCGCACGGCGCGGTCGGCGCTCATCGGGGCGCGGGTGGCCGAGCCGAAGACGTCCTGGGCCGCCCAGCCGACCGTCCAGATGCCGAAGGAGAACTTGTCCTCGGGCACCGGTGCGTACTTGTCGGTCATGATCTGTCCTTTTCTTAGTGATGTGCGGCCCAGGACGAGGTCTCGTCCCGGAGGGTCGCGTACTGCGCTGACACGTTGACGGCGGCGATGCCGGTGATCCGCGCGGTGTCGCCTGTCTTCCACTGTGGCGGGTTTTGCGAGCCGGTGAGGGCCCAAGCCGCTTGTTTGGCCGCCCCGAGGGCCACGTATTCGGCCGAGGGGGGCACTTCGACGTCGACGCCGAAGACGCTCGGGGCGATCTGGCGCACGGCCTCGGAGGCGGACGCGCCGCCGATGAGGAGCACGCGCTTCGCTTCGAGCCCTTGGGCGGCCATGGCGGCGAGCCCGTCGGCCTGGGCCGAGAGCATGCCTTCGACCGCGGCGCGGGCGAGGTCTTCGCGCGTCGCGCCGGTCGTGAGCCCGGCGATGACCCCGGTCGCGTCGGGACGCTTGGGGGTCCGCTCGCCGTCGAGGTACGGCAGGAGGGTGAGGCCTCCGGCGCCGGGGGCGGCCGCGAGCGCGAGCCGGTCGAATTCGGCGTGGTCGACGCCGAGGAGGGTCCGGAACGTGTCGAGGACGCGGGCGGCGTTGAGGGTGCAGACGAGCGGCAGGAACCGGCCGGTGGCGTCGGCGAACCCGGCCACGAGCCCGGAGGCGTCGGCGGCGGGGACGTCGGAGACGCCGAAGACGGTGCCCGAGGTGCCGAGCGAGACGACGACGTCACCGGGGCCGAGGCCCAGGCCGAGCGCGGCGCCGGCGTTGTCGCCGGTGCCGGGCGCCACGGCAGCGCCCGTGGGCGTGCGGCCGACGACCTCGTTCGGGCCGGCCACGCGCGGCAGGCGCAGTTCCCGGCCGAAGGCCTGGACCAGGCGCTCGGCGACGTAGCCGCCGGTGCGCGGCGACCAGTAGCCGGTGCCGGAGGCGTCCGAGCGGTCGGTGGTCGCCTCGGCGGCGGTGACCCCGCGGAGCTTCATGGTGAGCCAGTCGTGCGGGAGCATCACTGAAACAGTTTTCGCCGCGTTCTCGGGCTCGTGCTCGGCGAGCCAGGCGAGCTTCGTGGCGGTGAAGGACGCGGCGAGGACCAGGCCGGTGTCGGCGGCCCAGGCCTCGGGACCGCCGTGGTCGGCGGTCAGCCGCTCGGCCTGGGGGGCCGAGCGGGTGTCGTTCCACAGCAGGGCGGGGCGCACGACCTCGTCGTCCGCGTCGAGCGCGACCATGCCGTGCTGCTGCCCGGCGACGGCCACGGCCTCGGCCCTGTCCAGGAGGCCTTTGCCGGCCTCCTGGAGGGCCTCCCACCACGCTTCGGGCGGGCACTCGGTCCCGTCCGGGTGGGAGGCGCGACCGGAGTCGACGATCTCGCCCGTTTCGGCTTCGACCAACAACACTTTCGTCGACTGCGTCGACGAGTCGACTCCGGCCACCAGGGTCATCTACTTACGCTCCAGCTCCACTTTCGCGGGCTTGCCCGCAACGTCTACGACGCTCACATTAGCGATATCCGCCGGGCCTGTCGACACCAGGGTCACAACAGTTTCTGAAACTGTTTCAATCTCGACCGCGGTGTCGCCGTCGACGTCGCTGATCACGATGCCGCGGTCGGGCGCGCCCCACACTTCGAGCGTGATGCCCTCGAACGCGCCGTCGCCGATCTGCAGGCCGGCCTCGACGCGCGGCAGGACCGCGCCGTAGCGCACGAACACCGGGAAGGTCTCCAGGCCGTGCTTGGTGTCGATGTAGCGCCCGCCCTCGAGGACCTCCTTGGTCCAGAAGTCGATCCACCGGCCCTCGGGCAGGTAGACCTTGCGCTCGCCCGACGGGTCGTTGACCGGCGCGACGAGGAGGTCCTTGCCGAGGCGGTACTCCTGGTCGGCGTTCCACGACACCGGGTCGGCCGGGTCGTCCACGTTGAGGGCGCGCAGCACCGGCTCGCCGGTGCGCGAGGCGTGCACCGCCGCCGAGTAGATGTACGGCATCAGCGAGTAGCGCAGCTTCAGCGACTCCACCGCGAGGCGCTCGGCCTCCTCGGAGAACTCCCACAGCTCGCGGGTGGTCGTGCCGTGGTAGCGCAGCAGCGGCGAGAGCGCGCCGAACTGGGCCCAGCGGATGTACAGGTCGTCGGTGGGCGTGCCGTTGAAGCCGCCGGTGTCATGCGACCAGAACGGGATGCCCGACAGGCCGTGCGAGAGGCCGCCGCGGATGGTGCCGCCCAGGCCCGCCCACGTGGTCTGCACGTCGCCCGACCACTGCGCGGAGTGGCGCTGCCCGCCGAGGAACGACGAGCGGGCCCACACCAGCTCGTGGCCGTTGACCTCGCGGGTCACCTCCACCACCGCGTCGTTGTAGAGCAGGGTGTACACGTTGTGCAGCTCGGTGCCCGTCATGCCGTTGTGCGCCACCGCGTCCGCCGGGACGCCTTCGGCGAAGTCGGTCTTGTACAGGGCCGCGCCGGCCTGCAGCGGACCGCGCAGCAGCTCCTTCCACCACTCGACGGCGTCGGGGTTGGTGAAGTCGACGATGCCGCTGGCCTGGTGCGAGCCGTGCCAGACGTCCGCCACGTAGGTCTCGCCCTCGGCGGTCTTGAGGAAGTAGCCGCGCTCGTCGCCCTCGGCGAAGACCGGGGACTTCGCGGAGATGTACGAGTTCATCCAGAGGCAGACCTTGAAGCCCTGCTCGGCGAGGTCGGCGAGCATCCGCTCGGGCTCGGGGAAGTTCTCGCGGTCCCACTGCATGTCCGACCAGTGCGGCTCGTGCTGCCAGAACGTGTCCAGGTGCAGCACGTCGCACGGGATGCCGCGCTCGCGGATCTTCTTGGCCCGCTCCATGACCCGCTCCTCGGAGTCCACGAAGAAGCCCGAGGAGATCCAGGTGCCGAAGGCCCACTTCGGGGGGAGCGAGGGGCGGGAGGTGAGGCCGTCGAACCGGTCCAGGACCTCGACCGGGGTGCCGCCGAGCACGAAGTACTCGAGGGCGTCGTCGGGCACGAGGATCTCGACGGCCGCGTGGGTCTGCTGGGCCACGTCGAACTCGACCGGCGCGCCGGAGTTGACGACGATGCCGTAACCGCGGTCCGAGACGTAGATCGGGGCGTTCTTGTACATGCGGATCGACTCGGAGCCGAACGCGTCGAAGTTCCACATCAGCGGGCGCTGGCCGCGCGCGTTCAGCGGCGCGAAGCGCTCGCCGAAGCCGGCGAAGGCCTCGTCGGGTGCGGCCGTGAAGGACTCGTGGAACGCGACCGGCTCCCCGTCGACGAGGGACCGGCCGAAGGGGAGGGTGCGCAGGCGGCCCGAGATGTCGGTCTCGCCCGGGTTCTGAGCGACGAGCGTCCTGCCCGCCGCGTCGGTGTACTTGAGTGACCAGGCGCCGAGGGTGGCGACGGCGCGCACCGGTCCGGCGTCGACGACGACCGTGTCGCCCTCGACCGAGACCTTCGCGTCGGCGTAGGCGCCCGCGTGGACCAGTTCGATGATCTTCTCGACGGCGGGGCGGGCGGACGGGTCGGCCGCGAGGCGGGCGCGCACGACGCCCTCGGCGACGGCGGCGAGCTCCACGTAGAGCTCCTCCCCCGCGCTCGTGACGGCCTTCAGGAGCACCGAGGCGGGGCCGGTCTCGGCGACCTCCGCGCTCGTGACGGCCGACAGCCCCTGCTCACCGTTGGCGCGCTGGGGAAGCTCCGGGGGGTCGGCGACGAAGAACTCGCGGGCGACCAGCGGCGGGCGGTAAGGCATTCGAGGCTCCTGCCTGTTGAGGGTTGGTACGGCGCTCGGGCCGGGGTGGGTCGGCACGACTTCATTAGTTTATCGACTATCCGAACAAATAGCGACCGGGGGCGACGAGATTCCCGACGGCATCCTTCGTTTCCGATCGGTGCTCACGCTCGCGCTCCCGGTCCGCCGAGTCGCCAGCGCGGCGGGCGCGGGAAAGCTACCCTGGGGCGTGCGGCCGCCCGAAGCCGCGCAGCGCTCACGGGGGAGCGCGCACAAGGTCATGCACGACGTTCCGCAGCCCAGTCCGATGCGAGGTACCGAGATGTCCACCGTCCGCTCCAGCCTTTCCGACGAGAACCGCGACACCACCGCGAAGGCCCTGCAGGGCGCGCTCGTCGACCTCATCGACCTGTCCCTGGTCGGCAAGCAGGCGCACTGGAACGTCTACGGCAAGAACTTCCGCTCCCTCCACCTCCAGCTCGACGAGATCGTCGTGTCGGCGCGCAACGCCACCGACCTCGTCGCCGAGCGGGCCATCGCGATCGGGGTGAGCGCGGACGGGCGGGCGCACACGGTCGCCGACACCTCCTCGGTCCCCAAGATCCACGACGGCCAGATCAGCGACACCGAGGTAGTCTCGCTGTTCATCGAGGCCTACACGGCGATCATCGCGAACATGCGCGAGCGCATCGAGGTCACCGAGTCGGCCGACCCGGTCACGCAGGACCTCCTCATCGGCATCACCGCCGAGCTCGAGAAGCAGAGCTGGATGTTCCAGGCCGAGCTGGCCTGAAGTCGGACGGCGGCACGGGCCGGGACGCCGCAGGCGTCCCGGCCCGTGCCTGTGCGAAGAGGGGTCTAGGCGGGTGTGCAGGTGACGGTCGGGACCGAGGCGGTCGAGCCGTCGTTCTTGGTGATGTTGAAGCCGAACGTGGTCGACTGGCCCGCGGCGAGCGTGCCGTTGTAAGCGGCGTTGGCGCCGGTCACGGTCGCCCCGGTCAAGGTGCCGGTCACGCTCCAGGCGTTGGAGATCCGCTCCGATCCCGGCCAGGTCCAGGTGACCCGCCAGCCGGTGAGCGCCTGGTTGGCCTTCACGGTGGCGCTGTAGGTCGCGCCGGTGTTCCAGGGGCTCTGGACCGAGAGCGTCGCGGTGCAGCCGTCGCCGGGCGGGGGCGTGCTGGTCGCGGGGTCGGTGGTGGCCGGGGTGGTGGTGGGCTCGCCGGTGCCGCCGCCGCCGAGGGCGTTCAGCGTCGAGGTGTAGGCGGGCTTCTTGGAGAAGTCGTCGTTGAACAGCAGCGCCGCACCGGTGCCGGGGAAGGTGCCGGGCACCCACGAGTCGTTGTCGCGCAGGCCCCAGACGGTGATGCCGGAGCAGTCGGCGAGTTCGGCGCAGATCTCGGTCACGCGCCGGTAGTCCTCCGCCTGCTGCGCGAGTTCATTGGCGTCGGCCGGCGTGTTGAGCCGGATGTCCAACTCGGTGATGCGCACCTTCAGGCCCAGGTCCACGAATCGCTGCAGGTTGGCCTCCATCGTGGAGGGGACCTGGCCGAGGATGAGGTGGGACTGGAAGCCGACGCCGTCGAGGATGTTCTGCGACTTCAGGCCCTGCGCGAGCCGGTAGATCGTGTCGGACTTGGCGTTGTCGCCCTCGATCGAGTAGTCGTTGATGTAGAGGTCGGCGTTCGGGTCGGCCGCGCGGGCGGTCTGGAACGCGGTGGTGATGTACCCCTCGCCCATGGTGCGCAGCCAGAACGAGTCGCGCATGGCGCCGTTGTTGTCGCTGACGACCTCGTTCACGACGTCCCAGGAGTCGACCCGGCCCTCGTAGCGGTTGGCCACGGTGTTGATGTGGTCGACCATGGCCGAGCGCATGGCCGTGGCGTTGAGGCCCTGCACCCAGCTGGGGGTCTGGGCGTGCCACACGAAGGTGTGCCCGTGGACGGACTGGCCGTTGTCCTCCGCGAAGTTCACGAGGGTGTCGGCCTGGGAGAAGGTGTAGTTGCCGTCCTGCGGTTCGGTCGCGTCCCACTTCATCGCGTTCTCGGCGGTGACGGAGTTGAACTCGGCGGCGATGGTGTTGCGGTACTGCGTGTTGCTCTGCAGCTTGTTGACGTCCACTGCGACGCCGATGTCCTTGCCGATGGCGTCCGCCGCGGCGCGCAGGGTGGTCGCCTGGGCGCCCGCGAACTGCGTCGAGAGCCCTATGCCGAGCGCCGCGGTCGCGAGGGTGACGGCCCCCGCGATCAGGGCGCGACGGCGTTGACGGTTGTGCAGCACGTGAAACTCCTCAAGGTGGTGCCGCGCCGTGAGGGAACGAGGCTGTTCGAAAGATGGGGCCCGCGCTGGAGCGGAGCGCTCCCAGCGAGGTGAGTGACAGCCTAGCGAATGCATAGATGTTGGTCAATACCGATGAATGTCGATCATCGCGCTTCGCAGGTGTCCCTCCGCACCGCGCGGCGGTACGCTGCGGCAATGGAACTCGACGAAACAGCGCCCGTGCGGGGCGCCAACCCGCCAGCCAAAGTAGTCACCGCCCTGGTGCTGATGTGGATCAACGCCGCGGGGGCGGCGCTGGGCTCCGCCCTGATCAGGGCCGGCATGGACGACGCCCCCGCCTCGGGCGACCTCCTCAGGGCGCAGGTGTTCCTGCTCCCAGTGGTCGCCTTCGCCTACGCGGCGGCCGCCACCGGACTGCACAAGCGCAAGAACTGGGCGAGGATCATCGGACTGGTCCTCGCCGTGATCGCCAGCGCCACCGCACTCCTCAGGTTGCCCGACATCCCGCCGGGCAGTGTCCTCGCCGTCATCTGGAGCGCCGCCGTATTCGCGATGCTGATCTCCGCTGACGCGCGGGCGTGGTGCGGACTGGCGCCCAGGGTGCGACGGGCGGGAACCTGACCGGCCCCTGCCGTATACACAGTGGAGGGCGGGTCCGATCGGACCCGCCCTCAGTGGACTACTGGGCGTCAGCGTTACTTCGCGACGATCGAGACCATCTTGCCGGCCACCACGATGACCTTCTTGACGTCCTTGCCCGCCAGGTTCGCGGCGACCTTCTCCTCGGCCAGCGCGGCGGCCTTCACCGTCGCCTCGTCGGCGCCCGCGGCGACCTCGATGCGGCCGCGCACCTTGCCGTTGATCTGCACCGGGTAGGTGACGGTGTCCTCGACCAGGTGCGACTCGTCGGCGACCGGGAAGTCCACATAGGCGATGCCGCCTTCGTGGCCCAGGCGCTCCCACAGCTCCTCGGCGATGTGCGGGGCGATCGGGGCGGCCATGGCGACCAAGGCCTCGGCGACCTCTCGCGGCACCGGGTTCAGGCCGGTCACGTGGTTGTTCAGCGTGATCAGCTTGGCGACGGCGGTGTTCATGCGCAAGTGCTCGTAGTCGTCGCGTACCCCGGCGATGGCCTTGTGCAGCTCGCGCAGCGTCTCCGGCGCGGGCGCGGCGTCGACGACGGTGACCTCGCCGGTCTCCTCGTCGACGATGTTGCGCCACAGGCGCTGCAGGAAGCGCTGCGAGCCGACGATGGCGCGGGTCTCCCACGGCTTGGACTCGGCCAGGGGGCCCATCGACATCTCGTAGACGCGGAAGGTGTCGGCGCCGTAGGAGGCGCAGACCTCGTCCGGGGTGACGACGTTCTTCAGGGACTTGCCCATCTTGCCGTACTCGCGGTTCACCTTCTGGCCGTTGTAGGTGAAGACGCCCTCGGCCTCCTCCCGCACCTCTTCGGCCGGGACGTAGACGCCGCGGTCGTCGGTGTAGGCGTACGCCTGGATGTAGCCCTGGTTGAACAGGCGGCGGAACGGCTCGCGGCTGGAGACGTGGCCCAGGTCGAACAGGACCTTCTGCCAGAAGCGGGCGTACAGCAGATGCAGGACGGCGTGCTCGACGCCCCCGATGTACAGGTCGACGCCGCCCACGTCCTCGGCGTCCTGCGGGCCCATCCAGTACGACTCGTTGGCCGGGTCGGCCAGCTTCTCGGCGGCCTGCGGGTCGGTGTAGCGCAGCTCGTACCAGGAGGAGCCGGCCCAGTTGGGCATGGTGTTCAGCTCGCGCGTGTAGGTCTTGGGGCCGTCGCCCAGGTCCAGCTCGACCTCGACCCAGTCCTTGGCGCGGCCCAGCGGCGGCTCCGGCGCGGAGTCGGCGTCCTCGGGGTCGAAGGTCTTGGGCGAGAAGTCGTCCATGTGCGGCAGCTCGACCGGCAGGTGCTCCTCGCTCAGCGCCACCGGCAGTCCGGTCTCGTCGTACACGATCGGGAAGGGCTCGCCCCAGTAGCGCTGGCGGCTGAACAGCCAGTCGCGCAGGCGGAACGTGGTCGCGCCCTCGCCGCGGCCGTGCTCGGCCAGCCACTCGACGATGCGGGCCTTGGCCTCCAGGACGCGCAGGCCGTCCAGGATCCCGGAGTTCACCGCGACGCCGTCGCTGGTGTAGGCGCTCTCGCCGTCCCAGGGGGCCTCGCCGGAGATGACCTGGCGGATCGGCAGGTCGAAGGCCTTGGCGAACGCGAAGTCGCGCTCGTCGTGGGCGGGCACGGCCATGATCGCGCCGGTGCCGTAGCCGGCCAGCACGTAGTCGGCGATGAAGACCGGCACGGTCTCGCCGTTGACGGGGTTGGTGGCGTAGCCGCCGGTGAAGACGCCGGTCTTCTCCTTGGCGTCGGCCTGGCGCTCCACGTCGGTCTTCGCGGCGGCGAACGCCCGGTAGGCGGCTACGGCCGCGGCCGGGGTGTCGTGGCCGCCCGTCCACGCGGCGGGCACGCCGGCGGGCCAGGACTCGGCGGTCAGGGCCTCGACCAGCGGGTGCTCGGGGGCCAGGACCATGTAGGTGGCGCCGAACAGCGTGTCGGGCCGGGTGGTGAAGACGCGGATGTCGCCCGCGTAGGTCCCGAAGTCGACGTACGCGCCGGTGGACTTGCCGATCCAGTTGCGCTGCATGGACTTCAGCGAGTCAGACCAGTCCAGGCCGTCCAGGTCGGACAGCAGCCGGTCGGCGTACGCGGTGATGCGCATCATCCACTGCTTCAGGGTGCGCGTGTACACCGGGAAGTTGCCGCGCTCGGAGCGGCCCTCGGAGGTGACCTCCTCGTTCGACAGCACCGTCCCCAGCCCCGGGCACCAGTTCACGGGGGCCTCGGTGACGTACGCCAGGCGGTGGCCGTCGATGACGCGGCGGCGCTCGACCGCGCCCAGCTCCGCCCACGGGCGCCCGTCGGGGGTGGCCCGCTCACCGGACTCGAACGCGGCGATCAGTTCGTCGATCGGCCGGGCCCGGTCGGCCTCGGTGTCGTACCAGGAGTTGAAGATCTGCAGGAAGATCCACTGCGTCCACTTGAAGTAGTCCGGGTCGGTCGTGGCGAACGCGCGGCGGTTGTCATAGCCCATGCCCACCAGGCGCAGCTGGCGCCGGTACCGGTCAATGTTCTCGGCGGTGATCTCGGCGGGCTGGCGGCCCGTGGCGATCGCGTACTGCTCGGTCGGCAGGCCGAACGCGTCGAAGCCCATCGGGTGCAGCACGTTGTACCCGGCCATGCGCAGGTAGCGCGAGTACGCGTCCGTGGCGATGAAGCCCAGCGGGTGGCCCACGTGCAGCCCCGCCCCCGAGGGGTACGGGAACATGTCCATGACGAACTTCTTGGGCGCCCCGGCGCGCGGATGGTCAGGCTCGGCCAGCGGCCCGGCCGGGTTCGGGGCGCGGAAGGTCTGCTCGGCCTCCCAGCGCTCCTGCCAGCGCGGTTCGATCTCGTTGGCCAGCTTGGCGTCGTAGCGGTGTGCGGGTTCGGTCATGGCTAGTCCTGTGTTCCGGTGGTGGCGCTGGGTT
The DNA here is from genome assembly GCF_040674615.1 of Glycomyces sp. NPDC049804. NCBI lineage: Bacteria > Bacillati > Actinomycetota > Actinomycetes > Glycomycetales > Glycomycetaceae > Glycomyces > Glycomyces sp. NPDC049804. The sequence continues at coordinate 153,363 of NZ_JBFAMQ010000007.1, read as the reverse complement.
CGGGCTCGGTTTCCGGGATAGACCCTCCTCGGCGCCGCCTGGGAGCCGCAAATCGGCTCAGGCAGCAAAAAACCCCTGGCATGCAGGGGTGGCCGTGCTGGTTCTCTCCAGCACGGCTATCTAAGGAGCGCGATCGCCCGGGGCATGCCCCCAGTGTAGCCGAGGGCCCTACGGCGGCGCAGGACATGGTCACTGGGCGCGTCCGAGTAGGATGGCGGACAGGCGACCGTAACGCGCAACGGCGTGTCAGGTCGCGCAATCCGCAGAACTTCCCGGGAGGACCATTGACCTTCGAGTCGTCCCCAGGCCAGCCGCCTCAGGCTCCCGCGCCGCTCTCGCCTCAGGAGTTCAAGGCGACGGCCGAGGGCATCCTGACGAACGTCGAGTGGGTGATCGAGGGCAAGTCCCACACGATCAAGCTCGCGATCGCGGTGATGCTCGCGGAGGGCCACCTGCTGCTGGAGGACGTGCCGGGGGTCGGCAAGACCCAGCTGGCGAAGGCGCTGGCCCGCTCGGTGGACTGCTCGGTGCGGCGCATCCAGTTCACGCCGGACCTGCTGCCCTCGGACGTCACCGGGGTGAGCATCTTCGACCCTGAGAAGCGCGACTTCGTGTTCAAGCCGGGCGCGATCTTCGGGAACCTGATCCTGGGCGACGAGATCAACCGCGCCAGCCCCAAGACGCAGGCCGCGCTCCTGGAGTGCATGGAGGAGCGGCAGGTCACCGTCGACGGGAACACGTACAAGCTGCGCAGCCCGTTCATGGTGATCGCCACCCAGAACCCGGTGGAGATGGAGGGCACCTACCCACTGCCCGAGGCCCAGCGCGACCGGTTCGCGGCCCGGCTGGCCATCGGCTACCCCGACATCAACGCGGAGCTGGCGCTGCTGGACCGCCGCGAGGAGTACAACCCGCTGGACGCGCTGCGGCCGGTGGCGGACGCGGAGATGATCGTGCGGATGATCGCCGCGGCCCGGGCGGTGCACCTGGCGCCGGAGCTGAAGCGGTACGTCGTCGACCTGGTCGCGGCGACGCGGCAGAACGCGCAGGTCCGCCTCGGCGCGAGCCCCCGCGCGACCCTGCAGCTGCTGCGCTGCACCCAAGTGCTCGCGGCGATGGACGGCCGCGACTTCGCGCTGCCGGACGACGTCCAGCAGCTGGCCGTGCCGGTGCTCGCCCACCGCCTCATCCCGACCACGGAGACGACGATGGGCGGCGGCGACACGAAGGCGATCGTCTCGGACATCCTGCGGCACGTCCCGGTGGTGTCCCACCCGGGGAGGTATTAGGCGTGGAGCTCACCGGGCGCGGCAAGACGCTGCTGGCGGTGAGCGTGGTGGTCGGGCTCGTCTCACTGGTGGTGGGCGAGGGCGACCTGCTGCGCGCGGCGGTGCTCGCGCTCATCGCGCCGCTGGGCGGGCTCGTGATGCTGCGCTGGACGCGGCCCTCGCTCGAGTCGAACCGGGTGCTCAACCCGGCGCAGGTGGAGGCCGGGCAGCCCACGCAGGTGCGCCTGGGCATCCAGAACACCGGCCGCGGCCGCCCCCCGGCGCTCATGCTCGAGGACCGCATCCCCTACCGGCTCGGGAACCGCCCGCGCCTGGTGCTGGAGCGACTCGCCCCGGGCGCGCGCAGCGTCGTGAACTACACGATCACGCCCGGCACGCGCGGCGCGTACGAGCTGGGGCCGCTGACGGTGCGGACCTCGGACCCGTTCGGGCTGGCCGTCTCGGTGCAGGAGTTCCCGCTCACGACCGAGCTCATCGTGACCCCGCGCATCCAGCCGCTGCGCAGCCTCCTGCTGCCGGGCGGGGCCGGGATGTCCTCCGGGGAGTCCGCCGCGCACGCGGTCGCGATCACCGGCAACGACGACATCGCCGTGCGCGAGTACCGCAGCGGCGACGACATGCGGCGCGTCCACTGGAAGGCCAGCGCCCACCGCGGGCAGCTCATGGTGCGCCGCGAGGAGCAGCCGTGGGAGAACAACGCGGCGGTCCTGCTCGACGTGCGCCGCGGCGCGCACCGCGGGGAGCTCTCCAGCTTCGAGTGGATGGTCGACGCGGCCGCTTCGGCCACGGTGCGGCTCTCGCGGGACGGCATCGACCCCTGGCTCATCACCGCGCACCACGACTTCGAATGCCGCCAAGGCGATTACAGCCAGGCCATGCGGTACCTGGCGACCGTGGCCGCCGCGCCCGAGGCGCCGATCGGGCATATGGTCGAGAAGGCCCAGCGGCCCCGGTCCGTCTCCGGCATCGTCGCGTTCCTGGGCCACCTGAGCCCTGAGGACGCCGCGACCCTGGCGCGGCTGGCCAAGCGCGGCGGCGCGTGCACGGCGCTGGTCGTCGACCCGGTGCGGTGGATCCCGAAGGCGCAGTCGAGCCGCGTCGACCCGCGCGAGCGGGCGTTCGCCGAGCAGCACGCCGCGGCCGTCGCCACGCTCGCGAACGCGGGCTGGCAGGTCATCCCGGTGATCGCCGGGACCGAACTGCGCCGGGTGTGGACCCGCCTGGGCGCGTGGAGGACTCTCGCATGAGCGGACAGCGGCACGCCACCATGGTCGCGGCGGCGACGCTCGCGCTGACGTTGACGCCGCTCATCGGCATCTTCGAAGGCATCGGCTGGATCGTCCCGGTGCTGTTCACCATCGCGGTGATCGCCACCGCCGCGTCGCTCACGCGCGCCGCCGGGCGCGGCCAGGGGCTCCAGACCCTCGCCATGTGCGCCGGGCTCCTCATCGTCCTCACCGCCGGGTTCAGCGGCGGCACCGCGATCCTGTTCGTCATCCCCACGCCCGACACGTTCTCGCACTTCGGGCTGCTCGTGGGCGAAGGCATCGCCGGGATCGTCAGGGAGGCCCCGCCGGTCCCCGCCGAGGGCGGCATCCTCTTCCTGACGCTCTTCGGGATCGGGCTCGTCGCGATCCTCCACGACATGTTCGTGGTCGGGCTGCGCACCCCGGCGCTCGCCGGGCTCACCCTCCTCACCATGTACCTCGTGCCGGTCTCGGTCGCGCCCGACGCGACCGCCTGGTTCTGGTTCATCCTCCCCGCCGTCTCCTACCTGTGGCTCCTCGCCGACGACAACCTGCGGCGCGTCTCCGCGTTCGGGCACCGCTTCACCGGCGCCGGGCAGCTCGTGTCGCAGCGGTTCCCGTCCCCGATGGCGCGCACCGCCCGCTGGTCGGCGCTCGGGTTCATCCTCGTCACGCTCCTGTCCCTGACCGTGGTGCCCACCAACACCTCCGGGTTCATCGACCGCATCGCCGAGGGCTACCAGGGCGGCGACGCCGCCGGCCTCGGCGACGTCAACCCCTGGGCGCAGCTCTCCGGCTCCCTCAACCAGCCCGAGGAGGTCGACGTCCTCCGCGTCTCGACCACCGATCCCAGCCCGCAGTACCTGCGCATGCACGTCCTCGACGAGCTCAGCTCGGACGGCTTCGCGCCCAACGACTACGACGACCGCGAAGCCCTCGTGCTCGACGGCGCCCAAGGCGAGACCTTCACCGCCGAGATCGAGAACCTCCGGATGGAGGCCCCGGTCCTGCCCGTCTACGGAACACCCGTGGACCTCGCGGTTGACGGGAACTGGGAACGCGACACCGCCACCGACGTCATCGTCGGCGACAACAGCGACATGGGCGACGTCGAGAACTACACCCTCACCTACACCGACCCCGGCTTCGACGCCGAGACCCTCGCGAACGCCGACGGCATGGATCCCGACGACGAGCGCTGGGACGCCAACACCAGCCACCCCGACGTGCCCGAGCTGACCGAGATCGTCGAGCAGGCCCTCGGCGGCGCGACCACCGTGCACGAGAAGGTCCTCGCCGTCTACAACCACCTCTCGGTCGCCAACGGCTTCCAGTACAGCCTCGAGACCACCGACGCGGGCAACGACGAGGCCATCCTCGACTTCCTCCTGACCAAGCGGGGCTACTGCCAGCAGTACGCGGCCGCCATGGCGTGGATGCTGCGCGAAGCCGACGTCGCCGCGCGCGTCGTCATCGGCATGTCCAAGGGCGGCCGCAGCGGCGAAGAGTGGGTCCTCACCAGCCACGACTACCACGCGTGGGTCGAGGTCTACTACGACGGCCCCGGCTGGGTCACCTGGGACCCCACCCCGACCAGCGGCGTCCCCGGATCAGTCTCCTTCCCGTGGACCACTGAGCCGGCCCCCGAGGACGAGGAGACCACCGAGCCCGGTGCGACAGCGGACCCCAGCACCGAACCCAGCGAAGCGCCCAGCACCAGCGCCGCCGACCCGTCCGCGGAAGCCGAAGCGCCCACCGACGGCCCCACCGGGCAGGCCGCCGACAACGGCACCGGCGGCGGCCCCGCGTTCAACCCCGCGTGGCTGCTCCTGCTGCTCCTCGCCGCCGTGCCGTTCGCACCGGCCGTATGGCGCACGCTCCTGCGCCGCTCCCGGCTCGGCCCCGCCCGGCTCAGCGCCAAGACCGCATGGGACGAAGTGCTCGACCTCGCCCTCGACTACGGCGTGGGCCTCAGCGACTCGCTCACGCCCCGCCAGGCCGCCGGAGTCCTCGCGCAGGCCGCCCCCGGCGCCCGCGAGGCCGCCACCGCGCTCGGCTCGGCCATGGCCCGCCACCGCTACTCCCCCAAGGGCGCCGACCCGACCGGCCTCGCCGACGCCGTGCACGACCTCCGCTCCGAACTGGACCGGCGGGCCGCGCGCGGCCGCCGCGCCCAGGCCCGGTTCTGGCCCGCCTCGCTCCTGGTGAAGCTCAGCGCGAAGCAGGCCGAAGAGAGTGCCCGCCTCGCGCGGCGCTCCGCCCGCGCCGCCGACCGGGTGCGCACGGCGGTGCGGCGCCCGCGACGTTCGAACAGCCGCAAGGACCGGGCTGTCACACGCCGCCCTTAGGGTGGCGTACATGTACAGAAGCGGTGCTGCACGCAGTGAGCAGGCTCAGGGCGACGGCGGGCTCACCGACACCGGCTACACCCAGCCGACCCTCGACAGCCTGGGGACCCCGCTGGCCGAGGTGACGTTCTGCGTGGTCGACCTCGAGACCACCGGGCTCGCCGCCGACGCCTGCGGCATCACCGAGATCGGCGCCGTCAAGGTCAAGGGCGGCGAGGTCATCGGCGAGTTCGGGACCCTCGTCAACCCCGGCGAGTCCATCGACCCGCGCGTCACCCGCCTCACGGGCATCACCGACGAGATGGTCGCCGACGCGCCCGGGATCGAAGCGGTCCTCCCCGCGTTCCTCGAGTTCGCGCGCGGCGCCACGCTCGTCGCCCACAACGCCGGTTTCGACATCGGGTTCCTGCGCCACGCCTGCGAACTCACCGACACGCGCTGGCCCCGCCCGCCGGTGGTCGACACGGTCGTCCTGGCCCGGCGCCTCACCGAGAAGAGCGAGGTCCCCAACCGGCGGCTCGGCACCCTCGCGCGGCTCTTCGGCTCGCCGGTCACCCCGAACCACCGGGCGCTCGACGACGCCCGCGCCACGGTCACGGTCCTGCACGGCCTCATCGAGCGCGCCTCCGGGCACGGGGTGACCACTGACGCCGACCTCGTCGAGTTCTGCCGCGCCATTCCCTCTGAGCTGCAACGCCGCAAGCGCCACCTGGCGGACGGGCTCCCGCACGCCCCCGGCGTCTACATCTTCCGCGACGCCGACGACCGGGCGCTCTACATCGGCGTCTCGGTCGACGTGGCCGCCCGGGTCCGCAGCTACTTCTCGGCGGCCGAGCAGCGCCGGCGGCTGCGCGACATGCTCGCCTCAGCCGAACGGGTCGAGGTCGTCGAGTGCGCGCACCGGCTCGAAGCGGGGGTCGCGGAGCTGCGGCTCATCTCCGGCGGGAAGCCGCCCTACAACCGGGCCGCGAAGTACCCCGAGCACCGCTCGTGGGTGCGGCTGACCGACGAGCCGTACCCGCGCCTGCAGATCTCGCGCACCCCGCCGGGGCCCGGCACGCCGCGGCTCGGCCCGACCTCGGGCACGCAGGCGCAGGCCGCGATCGGCGCGATCGAGGCGGCCCTGCCGATCCGGTCGTGCCGGACCCGCTTGTCCCCCAAGCGGATGTCGCCCTCGTGCGTGCTCGGCGAGATCGGCAGGTGCGTCGAGCCGTGCCGCCACAGCGTGACCACCGAGGAGTACGCGGCGGTCGCCGAGCGCGCCGCCCGCGCCATGGACGGCGACCCCGCGCCGATCGCCGCGGCCGTCTCCGAGCGCCTGACCGAGCTCGCGGAGGCCGAGCGGTTCGAGACCGCCGCCGAGCGCCGCGACGAGCTCGGGGCGTACCTCCAGCTCGCCGCCGCGACGGAGCGCACCAGGAGCCTCGTGGCGGCCGGCGAGATCGTGGCCGCGGGCCGGGCCAAGGGCGGCGGCTGGGAGGTCGCCGTGATCCGCCACGGGCTGCTCGCCGGGGCCGTCCGCACCCCGCCCCGCGCCGATCCCATGCCGCACATCGCGAAGCTCCGCGAGACCGCCCGCGTCGTCGACCCGCTCGACGACGTCGCCGACGCCGCCCACGCCGCCGAGACCCGACTCCTCCTCGAATGGCTCACCCGTCCCGACGTCCGCCTCGTCACCGTGGAACGCCCCTGGGCCAGCCGCCTCGACGGCGCCGGGCGCTGGGACGGCGCCATCCCCCACGACCCTTCCTCCTGGCGCCGCTCCAACGGCGAACGCTGACCGACCGCGCCCCCCGAATCCGTCCCGCCCCCGTGTCACACCCTTGAGCCACCATCGAAACCGGGGGCGACCGCATCCCGACACACCCGACCCCGGGGGCGACCGCATCCCGACACACCCGGGGGACGCGACGCCGGCGTCCTGTCACACTCCTGGGGCACCATCGAGACCGGGGGCGGTCCACCGCCGACACACCCGACCCCGGGGGCCACTTCCGTCCACATCCTGAGACGCCACGCCGAACCCTCCGCTGTCCCAACGGAACTCACCGTGTCATCCGCCGAGACGCGCGCAATCAGGCGAATCGGACGTGAGTCGTCTCGCATTCATTTGCGGCGCTTAGGGTTTCCACGCACCACTCCGCGCGGGTACTGTGTGTCATCCGCCGATGGCGGCGGCCCTGCCGAAATCCGACAGTGTCTAGTGTCGATTCTCTCCAAGAATCGTTGTACATCTAGAATGCGGTCAACCTTGGGCATCGGAGGCTTTCATGTTGCGCGCATTGCTTTCGGCTACTCGGTCTGCCAAACCTGAAGACCCGTGGGACCTCGCGGGCAAGGTGGCGCAGCTCGAAGCGGCACACCGTGCGCACTGCGAGCAGCCCGACATGCTCCTCGTCCGCCGCGCCTACCGCATCGCCGAGCAGATGCACCGCGGCCAGGCCCGCCGCTCGGGCGAGCCCTACATCACCCACCCGATCGCCGTCTCCACCATCCTCGCCGAACTCGGCGTCGACACCGCCACGATCGCGGCCGGGCTCCTCCACGACACCGTCGAGGACACCAGCTACTCCCTCGAAGCCCTCCGCGGCGACTTCGGCGACGAGATCGCCGTCATGGTCGACGGCGTCACCAAGCTCGACAAGATCCACCTCGGCACGGCCGCCGAGGCCGAGACGTTCCGCAAGCTGGTCCTCACCGCCGGACGCGACATCCGGGTCATGGTCATCAAGCTCGCCGACCGCCTCCACAACATGCGGACCATCAAGTTCAAGAAGCGCCCCAGCCAGATCCGCATCGCCGAGGCCACCAAGGACGTCCTCATCCCCCTCGCCGACCGGCTCGGCCTCTACGTCATCAAGCGCGAGCTCGAGGACATCGTCCTCGAGACCCTCGAACCCGAGGTCTTCCAGGCCATCCACGAGCACCTCGGCTCCGACACCGACCGCAAGCGCCAGGTGGCCGTCATCGCCCCGCAGGTGCGCCGCGCCCTGCGCGAGTTCAAGGTCGCCGCGCGCCTGCTCGACCGGCCCCGGCACCCGTACTCGATCTACCGCGAGATGCAGAAGCACCCCGGCACCGGCCCCGCCGACCCGCCGCGCCTGGTCATCGTCGTCGACGGCCCCGCCACCGACTGCTACGCCGCCCTCGGCGCGATCCACAAGCTCTGGAAGCCCATCGGCGGCAAGTTCCGCGACCTCATCGCCGCCAAGAAGTTCAACCTGTACCAGTCGATCCACACCGCGGTCGCCGGCCCGGGCGGCGTCCCCATCGAGTTCCTCATCCGCACCAAGGAGATGCACGAGACCGCCGAGGTCGGCATCGTCGCGGGGCTCCGCCAGAGCGGCTCCAACCCCGTCGAGATCCAGCTCCCCTGGCTCCAGCGCCTCCTCGACTGGCAGCACGAGGTCGCCGACTCCGGCCAGTTCCTCGACTCGCTCCGCTGCGACCTCGCCGACCAGGACATCCTGGTCTTCACACGCGACGGCGGGCAGCTCACGGTCCCCAAGGCCTCCACCCCGGTCGACGTCGCCTACTGCTCCGGCCCCGCCAAGGGCCACCGCCTCATCGCCGCCTACGTCAACGGCGAGATCGCCCCGCTCGCCCAGAGCCTCAAGGACGGCGACACCGTCGAGCTCGTCCTCACCAACGAGCAGCCGTACGGGCCGTCGAAGCAGTGGCTCGAGCACGCCAAGACCCCCGAGGCGCAGCTGCACATCAACGACTGGTTCGGCTCGATCGAGGACGTCGACTCCACCGGCGAGCTCCCCGTCGTCCCGATGCAGCGCTTCGAGGACGAACTCAAGGCCGGAAAGAACCGCCTGTGGCGCTCGCTGATCGCCCGCGGGCGCGGCCTCGCGGGCGAGCAGCCGCTCCACGGCGTCGCGTCGTCCCTGGGCTTCCCCGACCTCGATTCGCTGTACCTCGCGCTCGCCCGCGAGAAGCTCGACCCGGACGAGCTCGCCGACAAGCTCATCACCACCGTCGACCGCTACTGACGCATCGATCCACGAACGCCGCCGCGCTCTCGGAGCGCGGCGGCGTTCGACGTTTCCCCCTTGACTCCCGCCCGGCGGGCTGCTGGAATACATGGCGGTGAAACTTCCATGGAAAGTAGCAATCAAATGACCGAAACTTTCAGTGCCGATCGCATCCGGCGCCACCGCAGCGCGGACGCGACGGTCACCCTCACCGCCGACGGCGCGCCCCTCGCCGGACGCGAGGTCACCCTCGAGCAGACCCGCCACAAGTTCCTGTTCGGCTGCACCGGGTTCGAGCTCATCGACCACGCCAACGGCACCAGCGAGGACCCTGAGGGGGACGCCCGCAACGCCGAGCTCTGGGAAGGCCTGTTCAACTTCGCGACCCTCCCGTTCTACTGGGGCCGCTACGAACCCGAGCGCGGCAACCCCGACGCCGCGCGCCTGCGCCGGGCCGCCCGGTGGTTCGCCGACCGCGGCCACCCGGTCAAGGGGCATCCCCTCGCCTGGCACACCGTCAGCGCCGACTGGCTGCTCGACCTCGACAACGAGGAGATCGCCCGCGTCCAGGTCGAGCGCATCAAGCGCGAGGTGGGCGAGTTCGCGGGCGTCATCGACATGTGGGACGTCATCAACGAGGTCGTCATCATGCCGATCTTCGACAAATACGACAACGGCATCACCCGCGTCTGCCGCGACATCGGCCGCATCCCCATGGTGCGCATGGTCTTCGACGCCGCCCGCGAGGCCGGCCCGAACGCCGTGCTGCTGCTCAACGACTTCGACATGTCCGCCGCGTACGAGTGCCTCATCGAGGGCGTCCTCGAGGCCGGTGTCAAGATCGACGTCCTGGGCCTGCAGAGCCATATGCACCAGGGCTACTGGGGCGAGGAGAAGACGGAGGCGATCCTCGACCGCTTCTCCCGCTACGGGCTGCCGATCCACTTCACCGAGACCACCATCGTCTCCGGCGACCTCATGCCGCCCGAGATCGAGGACCTCAACGACCACCAGGTGCCCTCGTGGCCCTCGACCCCCGAAGGCGAAGCGCGCCAAGCGGACGAGATCGAGCGCCACTACCGCACGCTCCTGGCCCACCCGTCGGTCGAGGCGGTCACCTACTGGGGCATGAACGACGCGGGCATGTGGCTGGGCGCCCCCGGCGGCTTCGTGCGCCTCGACGGCTCCCCCAAGCCCGCGTACGACCGCCTCCACCACCTCGTGAACGAGGAGTGGGGCACCCCGGCCACGACCCTCACCACCGACGAGGAGGGCCGCCTGCGGTTCAATGGCTTCCTCGGCGATTACCGCGTCACCAGCGGAGGCCGCGACGCCGCGTTCACCCTGGACGCGGCCGGCGAGGCGCACTTCTCCGCCGAACTCGAGTAGCGCGAGCAGAACGGGGCCGCACCTTTCGGTGCGGCCCCGTTCTCATGCCTTGCTAGTGCTTGCCCGACTCGATCTCGTCGCGCCGCTCGGCGCGGCCGTCCTCGGACGGCTCCTCGATCGACTTGAAGAAGCCCTTGTCGGCGGGCGGCAGCGCGCCGATGCGGTTCATCTTCTTCGGGACCACCCAGCCGTTGTACTCCAGCTCGGTGTGGCCGTGCTCGTCCGGCTCGGCGAGCGGCTGGTGCACCTCGTAGAAGCGGCCGTTCGGGTCGCGCATCAGGATGCCCGTCTCCAAGCCGTGCGCGAGCACCTCGCGGTCGTGCTGCTGCAGGCCCAGGCAGATCCGGTACGTCACGTAGTAGGCGATGATCGGCAGGACCACGAGGCCGATGCGGCCCGCCCAGGTCATGGCGTTCAGGCTGATGTCGAACTTCTCGGCGAACACGTCGTTGCCGCCGGAGATCACGCCGATGATCCAGAAGACCACGACCATGACGCCGAGGCTGGTGCGGCCCGCGTTGTCGCGCGGACGCTGCAGCAGGTTGTGGTGGCCGCGGTCCTTGGTGAACCGCCGCTCCAGCGCCGGGTACAGCAGCGGCAGCATGACCGAGAGCCCCATGCCCACGATGCCCGGCCAGAACACCGGCGGCAGCGTGAAGTACGGCGGGATGCGCAGTTCCCAGGCCGGGAAGAGGCGGATCAGGCCGTCGAGGTACATGACGTAGAAGTCGGGCTGCGAGGCCGAGGACACGACCGAGACCTCGTAGGGGCCGAAGAGCCAGATCGGGTTGATCTGGAACAGGCCCGCCATCGCCCCGAGGACGCCCCAGATGAACAGCATGAAGCCGACCTGCTTCATGACGTAGTTCGGGAACATCCGGAAGCCGACCACGTTGTGCTCGGTGCGGCCCGGGCCGGGCCACTGCGTGTGCTTCTGCACGAACACGAGACCGACGTGGACCGTGATGAGCGCCAGCAGGAGCAGCGGGAACACGAACACGTGGATGATGTACAGCATCGAGATGACGCTGGTGCCCGGGAACTGCCCGCCGAACAGCGCCGCGGAGGCCCACGGGCCGATGAACGGGATCGACTCGGTCATGCCCTCCATGATGCGCAGGCCCGTGCCCGAGAGGCCGTCGTCCGGCAGCGAGTAGCCGAAGAAGCCCTCGAAGAAGCCGAGCCAGAACAGCACGATGCCGATCATCCAGTTCGTCTCGCGCGGCGCGCGGAACGCACCGGTGAAGAAGATCCGGAGCATGTGGACCAGGATCGACGCCATGAACAGCAGCGTCGACCAGTGGTGCATCTGCCGCATGAACAGGCCGCCGCGCACCTCGAAGGAGAGGTCCAGCGCCGAGTGGTACGCCTGCGACATCTCGATGCCCTGCAGCGGCACGTACACGCCGTTGTAGGTCACCTCGACCATCGAGGGCTCGAAGAACAGCGCCAGGAACGTGCCCGAGAGCAGCAGCAGGATGAACGAGAACAGCGCGATCTCGCCCAGGAGGAAGGACCAGTGGTCGGGGAAGACCTTGTTGAACAGGATCCGGGAGGGCAGTGCGAGCTTGAAGCGGTCGTCGAGCTCGCCGCCCGCCTTGGTCAGCAGGCTTTCACTCGTGCCTTTGCGGCGTTTCACTTCTCATCCTCCTCGGGGAGGGACGGGCGGTTCCAGAACGCCGGCCCCGGGGGCACCAGGAAGTCCGACTTCGCGATGAAGAAGCCCTCGTCGTCCACGGTGAACGGCAGCATCGGCAGGTGCCGGGTGGCCGGGCCGAAGACGGGAGCGGCGTTGTCCACCACGTTGAACTGGGACTGGTGGCACGGGCACAGCAGACGCTGGGACTGCTGCTCGTAGAGGCTGGTCGGGCAGCCGACGTGGGTGCAGATCTTCGAGTAGGCCACGAAGTTGCCCCACAGCGCCTCGGCGTCCACGTACATCGGGTACAGGTTGCCGCGCAGCTTCTCGGCGTCCTCGTCCCGCAGGTGGATCAGCAGGACCGGCGAGGTCGGGTGCTGGTTGGTCGCGCCGTGGTCGATGGCCGGGTAGACCGTGATCTGACCGCCGACCGAGACCATGTCGGGGCGCACCAGGGCGCCGTCCTTCATCATGAAGCGGATCGGCTCGCCGTCGTTGTGCTTCTCGGCGTTCCAGCCGGTGACGGTGAGCATGTCGCCCGGGTCCTTGATGAGCGCGCCGAGCGGCGCGATCGCGGCCAGGCCCAGCGGAGCGGCGCCCAGAAGGGCGGCCTTCACCAGGAACGGGCGGCGCTTGATCCCCAGGTCCTCGACCATGTTGTCGACGGTGGCCTCGGCGATCTTGCGGTCATCCGAAGTGGACCCGCCGTCGTGGCGGTCCTGCACCAGCTCCTCGATCGGGAGCAGCTTCTTCGCCCAGGTGAGGACGCCGACGGCGAAGAACAGCAGCGCGAACCCGAGCGTGAAGCCCAGCACCGGCGTGTACCAGGTCTGGAGGTCGCGCCAGGACGCGGCGCCCTCGTACTCCCAGGGCCACCAGATGTAGGCCGCCACGAACGCGGTCGCGAACAGACCCGAGACGAGGAACAGGCCGCCGACGATGCGCTCCATGCGCTTCTCGGCCTTCGTCCCCGGCTTCGCGAAGCGCGGCTCGTAGTGAATGATCTCGATGTCGTCGCGACGCAGGCCCTCTTTGTAGACCTCGAAGCGGCTGAGCTTCGGGTTGCTCAGGTCCACCGGTTCGGGCGGGTTGCTGTCGTTGTGCGCACTCACGATTTACCTGCAATCCAGAGCGTGGTCAGCAGGAGCGCGGTCATGCCGACCAGGAAGATGGCCAGTCCTTCGGTGGCCGGTCCGAACCGGCCCAGAGTGAAGACGCCGCCCGGGTCCCTGTCCTCGTTCACGAGGTACTGGACGTAGGCGATGAGCTCGGCCTTCTGCTCGGGGGTGAGCTCGTTGTCGGCGAAGACCGGCATGTTCTGCGGGCCGGTGAGCATCGCCTGGTAGATCTCCTCGTTGCTGACGCCCTCCAGGGTCGGGGCGTGCGCGCCCGAGGAGAGGGCGCCGCCGCCGCCGGCGTAGCCGTGGCAGGAGGAGCAGTTGACGCGGTAGAGATCGCCGCCCGCGGCCACGTCGGCCTCGTCGACCATCGCGTCGAGGTCTTCGGGGGTCCCGGCGCCGCCGCCCAGGTACTCGATGTACGCCCCGAGCCACTCGGCCTCTTCTTCGGTGAAGACCGGGTAGTTCGTGCTGGGGGCCTGCGCGCCCTGCGCCGCCATCGGCATGCGACCGGTGTTCACCTGGAACTCGACGGCGGCGGAGCCGACGCCGATGAGGCTCGGTCCACGCCCTTCGACGCCCTCGCCGTTATCGCCGTGGCAGGAGATGCAGCTGGTGTCGTAGAGCTCCTGGCCCTTGACGGCCTCGGAGTCGATCGCGTTGGCCTCGGACTCCTGGGCGTACAGGCTCGGGGAGAACGCCGAGTAGAGCCCTCCGACGATGACCAGTGCGCCGGTGAACCTGGCCAGCGCGCCGAGGCGCTTGCGCCAGCCTCGCCGGCGTTTCGCTGATGCAGCCACGGTTGTTGCCTCACCTTTATCTAGCTCTCGGACCGGACCGGGCCCTGTTCGGTCCCGATTCGGCCGGCGGCCGCCTCCGGGCGGCGGCCGTCGCAATTCTCGGATACGGCTCCGGCGCGGGGGCCGGGGCCTGACTTGCTGTGGGCCGGAACTAAAAGCCGGCCGAGGTGTTTCAGTACTGGGCCATCGGAAGGAAGTAGATCACGGCGAAGAGCGCGATCCAGACCACGTCGACGAAGTGCCAGTAGTAGGACACCACGATGGACGCGGTGGCCTGGGCGGGGCTGAAGCGGCCCATCGTCGTCCGGATGAGGTAGACGATGAACGCGACGAGGCCGCCGGTCACGTGGAGGCCGTGGAACCCGGTGGTCAGGTAGAACATCGTCCAGTAGCCGTCGGCCGAGATGGAGTGGCCTTCGGAGACCAGGTTCCGGTACTCGTTCACCTGGCCGAGGACGAAGACGAGGCCCATCACGAACGTGACCGCGAACCAGAGGCGCAGCTTGTACACGTCGCCCTTCTCGGCGGCGAAGACGCCGAGCTGGCAGGTGATGGACGAGGCCACGAGGATCACGGTGAACACGAGCGCGTACGGGATCTCGAGGTGGTGGTAGCCGGCCTCGTACATCGCGGGCGCGGCGGCCTGGATGGAGAAGTACATCGCGAACAGGCCCGCAAAGAACATCAGTTCGCTGCTCAACCACACGATGGTGCCGACACTGACGACGTTGGGCCGCGTCAGTGAGTGGATACGGCTGGGGTCGATAGTTGCTTCGGCGGCAGTCACGCGCACATTATTACGGCCCGGCGGGCTCAAGCTGCGCATGGGGTGTGTTTTTCGCGCGTGTCGCGCGGCGGTAGGCTCCCAGGCTCTTCACATCGTGTGCCCAGGTCATTCCCGGTTCGGCCAATGTGGGCACTCGATCGGCCGGAAGTGGCCGCGCCGGTCTTCCCATTTCAGTGTGGCCGGTTTAATATGCGAAGCGTGACTACCTCAACGTCTGAGTACGCGGTCCTGCTGTACAGCCATCGACCCGCGGTCATCGAGCAGATGCGCTCGGCGATCGGCGAGGAGCCGGTGGAGGGGGTGAGGATCGAGTACGCCGTCGCGGGCGAGTACGACGAGGCGGTGTCGCTCATCGACAAGTACGCCGTGGACCTGGTCCTGCTCGACGGCGAGGCGCAGCCGGCCGGCGGGATGGGGATCGCCCGGCAGCTGCGGGACGAGTTCGACGAGCCGCCGACGCTGGCGGTCGTGGTGGCCCGGGCCGCGGACCGGTGGCTGGCGGCGTGGTCGCGGGCGGACGCGGTGCTCATGCACCCGCTCAACCCCGTGACAACCGGTCAGACGGTAGTAGACTTGCTGGTCAGCCGCGCACAAGGCGCGGCACCGGCGCAGCGCGCCGCCTGACCACCCCTTTTCAGGAGACCTTATGTCCAGCCCGACCTGGCCCGATGTTCTCGGCCGTCTCTCGAACGGCGACCACCTCGACGAAGCCAGCGCGGACTGGGCGATGGCCGAGATCATGGCGGGCAACGCCGATCCGGCCCAGCTCGCGGCGTTCGCGGTGCTGCTGCGCTCAAAGGGTGAGACGCCCGAGGAGATCGGTGCGATCGCGGGCCGGATGCTGGCGGAGACGACCCGGCTGGACCTGTCGGACCTGGGCGTCGCGGTGGACATCGTGGGGACCGGCGGCGACGGCTCGAACTCGGTGAACATCTCGACGATGGCGGCGATCACGGTCGCCGCGACGGGCGTGCCGGTGATCAAGCACGGGAACCGCTCGGCGTCGTCGAGCGTGGGCTCGGCTGACCTGCTCGAGGCGCTGGGCGTCGACCTGGAGGCGACCGCGGAGCGGGTGGAGGCTTCGGTGCGCGAGGTCGGGATCGGCTTCGCGTTCGCGCGGACGTTCCACCCGGGGATGCGGCACGCCGGGCCGGTGCGCGCGGCGCTCGGCATTCCCACGGTGTTCAACCTGCTCGGGCCGCTGACGAACCCGGGCCAGCCCGCGGCGGGCCTGATCGGCTGCGCGGACCCGGTGAAGGCGCCGCTCATGGCGCAGGTGTTCGCGGCGCGGGGCGCTTCGGTGTTCGTGGTGCGCGGCAACGACGGCCTGGACGAGATCTCGACCTCCGACACGACCTCGGAGTGGATCGCCTCGGGCGGGCGCGTCTCGCAGGGGTTCATCGACATCACCGAGTGGGGCCTGGAGCGGGCCGGCGCGGAGGCGCTGCGCGGCGGCGACCTCGAGTTCAACACGAACGTGGCTCGCGAGGTGTTCGCGGGCGGGAACCGGCCGGTGCGGGACGCGGTCCTCATCAACGCGGCGGCGGCGCTGGCCTCGCGGCAGGGGCTGATCGACGGGGTCGACCTCCACGACGTGAAGACCCGCAAGGGCCTCATCGAGTCGAACCTCGAACTGGCGGCCAAGGCCATCGATGACGGCAAGGCGACCGACCTGATCGAGCGCTGGGCCGCGTTCAGCCGGAAGTGATGCGAGCGGATCGCCCCCGAGAGCGGGGGGCGACACGCCGAGGATTCGTCGGACCCCGAAACACCGGTCCAAGCCCCTGCCTGACGGCTCGCAAGCATCACCGAGACCGGGCCGCCGGGCGGACCTATCGCATATGCCGGTCGTATACGAGACGCCGAGGGCGGGAGGCGCGATGCGCCTCCCGCCCTTTCACTTGATCGTCTACGTGTACTTCTTGAGCTCGTCCTCGGAGGCGAGCGATGTCGGCTTCGACTGCGGCAGTTCGGTTCTGATGAGGATGCTGCCGCATTCCTCGCAGCGCAGGACCTCGTCGATCGGGGCGGCCTTGATCGGCTGCATGTCGGCCGGGGACTTCTCGATCCGGCACGAGCCGCAGCGGCGGCCGACGAGCTCGGCGGCGGCGATGGGCTGCTTGGCGTGGATGCGCTCGTAGAGTTCCACGAGCCGGTCGGGGATGTTGATGACGAGCGCCTCGCGGGTGGAGGTCGCGTCGGCGGTCTCGGTGTCGATCTCGCCGAGCTGGCGGCCGCGGTCGGCCTCGGCGTCGGCGAGGACCTGGCGGGACTCCTCGACCTGGCGGCGGATCTCGGTGAGTTCGGCTTCGAGCGCTTCGCGGCGCTCCATCAGCTCGATCTCGTCGTCCTCGAGGGTGCCCTGGCGGCGGGCGAGGGATTCGAGTTCGCTCTGCAGCCCTTCGAGTTCCTTCGCGGTGGCGGCGCCGGAGGCCATGCGGGCGCGGTCGGCGTCGGCGCGCTTGGTGACGAGCTCGACTTCCCGCTCGACGCGCTCGATGTCGCGGTCGAGGTCGGCGAGGTCGCCGGTGAGGTTCGCGGCCTTGTCGGCGAGGGCGCGCTGGCGCTGGACGGCCGTGGCGTACGACGGGTCGGCGTCGAGCTTCTTGCGGCGCTGGCCCAGCTGGGTGAGCTGGGTGTCGACCGCCTGGAGTTCGAGCAGTCGGCGCTGATCGAAAAGGTCGGCTTTCAACCTAGTTCACCCCGGTTCTCTGGTGGATGGTCCACGGATCGGTGTCGAGGTCGGAGACGAGGACGTCGTCGACCAGACGGGACAGTTGCTCGCCAACGATATCGAGCCACGGTCGCTCGGTGGCCCAGTGGGCGGCGTCGATGAGGGCCGGGCCGCTCCGGGCGGTGTGCTCGCTGGCCGGGTGGTGGCGGAGGTCGGCGGTCAGGTAGGCGTTTGCTCCGGCCGCGGTGGCGTCCGCGAGGTAGGAGTCGCCGGCGCCGCCGCAGACGGCGACGGTGCTGATCTGGCGGTCGGGGTCGCCCGCGGCGCGCACGCCGCCGACGGTGGGCGGGAGGGCCTTGGCGGCGCGTTCGAGGAGGGCGGCGAGGGTGAGGGGCGCGGGGAGGCGGCCGATGCGGCCGATGCCGCGGCCGGAACCGTGGTGCTCGGGGTCGATGAGGGGCCGCAGGGGCCGGAGGTCGACGAGGCCGAGCCGGTCGGCGAGGGCGTCGGATACCCCGGGGTTGGCGACGTCGGCGTTGGTGTGGGCGACGTAGAGGCCCATCCCGGATTCGATGAGGGTGTGGACGAGGTCGCCCTTGTAGTCGGCGGCGGGGTCGAGGCTGGAGACGCCGCGGAGGAGGAGGGGGTGGTGGGCGACGATGAGGTCGCAGTCGTTCTCGATCGCCTCGATGACGGTGGCGGGCACGACGTCGACGACGCAGAGGACCTTGCGGACGGCGTTGCCGCCGCGGCCGCAGACGAGGCCGACCCGGTCCCAGTCCTCGGCCCAGCGGCGCGGGTACAGGTCGTCGAGGGCAGCGGTGATCTCGCTGAGCGTGCGCATCATTGGAGTTTAGGGCCTCGGCGGCGGTTCCGGTCGGGCGCTGGGCGGTGCCCGGAGCTCGAGCAGCATGGCTCCGGGCACCTATACGCACCGTGCCGGTGCAGCCGATGGCGGCAGGGGGTGGTCGGGGATCCCCGGCGAGTCGGTATCCGAGTCCGTTTGTTCGCTCGCAAGACGGAAGGCCCTCCGAATACCGGTGTTGTATTCGGAGGGCCGACAACGAAGCGAGCGGGCAAACGGGCCGGATAACGGCCGCCGGGGATCCCCGACCACCCCCTAGTTCAGAGCGCCGACCTCTTCGGCGAGGCGGCGCAGCTCCTGTCCCGGTTCGCCCTTGGTCCGGTGCAGGATCTGGTCGATGAGTTCGATCGCGACGGGGCGGCAGCGCACCTCGGCCGGGGCGTGCCGGTCGGCCGTGACGAGGTGGCGGCTGGCCCGCTCCATGTCCCCCACCTGGACGCAGGCGCGCGTCATGTCGAGGTGGTGGTGCGCGCGCCGTTCGGCGACGAGGTCGGCGAGCGCGGCGGGCGAGATGCGGTCGTGGACGGCGAGGGCGTCGCCGCCTTCGCCGAGTTCGACGAACGCGGCGGCCCGGTGGAGCATGACGTTGGTCGGTCCGAAGGACGTGTAGTAGTAGTTCGCGTCCCGGCCGAGGATGTTGGCGGCGCGGGTGGCGCTGTCGAGCAGGTCGTCGCTGGTGGTGCTGTCCCCGGCGAGCGCGGCGGCCATGGCCCCCTGCAGGAGCAGCGCGCCGTAGACGCTGATCTGGGCCGGGGTGGAGCGCTCGCCGCCGGTCTCGGAGATGAGGCCGTGGGCGACCTGGACGTTGAGGTCGAGTGCGGCCTGGTGGCGTCCGAGCGCCCTGAGCGCGTTGGCGACCCGGGTGGTGGCGATGCCGGCGAGCAGCGGGTCGTTGCCGCGGTTGGCGGCGGAGATCGCGCGGTCGGCGGCGAGCCAGGCGAGCTGGGCCTCCCCGAGTTTGCGCAGGACCGTGGAGGCGATCTGGTAGACCTGCGTCATGAGCTCGGCGGCGTCGGCGCTGGTGCCGCCGACGGGCCGGTCCTCGGCGACGGGCGTGTCGCGCAGCAGCTGGATGAGCGAGCGCGCGACGACCGGGTAGTGGCCCTTCTCGAAGGCGAGCCAGCAGTAGTTGACCGATCCGCGGAGCTCGGGGATCGGGGTCGATTCGATCGGGGCGGCTTCGAGGAAGCGGCCGAGGCGCTCGTAGCGTTCGAGGGACTGGCGGATGGACTCGACCTCCACCTGGTCGAGGCAGCCGCCCATGCCGGGCCGGCGCTTGGGTTCGCGGCCGAGCAGCTGCCCGGCGTCGATGCTCAAGGCTTCGGCGAGTTCGGTGATGACGGAGTACTTGTCGAGGCGGCGGACGCCGCGCTCGATCTTGTCGACCCAGCTCTTGGACTTGCCGATGCGGTCGGCGAAGACCTGCTGGGACATGCCGCGGCGTTGTCGCCAATAGGCGACACGCCGCCCCATCGGTTGCGTTTCGGACTCCATGTCAGACCCCACCGTCTATAGGAGTTGGTTTGCGGACTACGGGACGTGCGTCAGTGTGTTCGGTTGCGGCGGCCGTTCCTCCGGCCATGAGTCACGGCCGCCTCGTCGGGGCGCCGGGCGGTTGTCGGCTGTGCCCGGTTGTCTTGACCCGCACGGGGCCCGGTGTCCTTTGCGGCAGTGCCCTTTGGGGACGCCGGGTGTGTCGCCTATGGCGCTCCGACACTAACTGTTTACCGTCTTTTCCCTTCCGGCACAACGGCCGCCAACTGCCAATATCACGCTGTGCTTGAAGCCGCTTACAGTCTTGCTCGGCCGCGGCACCAGATGGCGGCTTATCTGGGGTTATGCCGGGTTTCGGTCGCCCGTTCGCGGGAAATCTGCACATGCAACGTGTCGATTCAAGGGCCTGCATCGTTGTGTCAGATATGAGACACAACCGAGTCGTCGCGCGCCGCGAACATCGGCGCGCCTTCCGCAGAGCGTTCCTGACGGCCGCCATCGCCACCGCGGCGGCGACCGCATTGGGCTTCGCCGTCGCCTTCTCCCCGCTCGCCGGGTGGGTGGCCATGGGCCTCGCGGCCGCGGCGGCCGCCACCCTCTGGATCGAGTCGCGCAGCGGCCGCGCCGCCTCGGGACCGCCGGTCACGCAGGTGTACTTCATGGGTCAGCCGGGCGACAACTGAACGAGCGCCGCCTCAGGCGCGCAAGGGCTTTCGCCGGGCCGGGTGCAGGAAGCGGCGGCCGCTCCACCAGGCGGCCGCCGCGTCCCGTTCCGAAGCGCGGTGGGGCGGGGCCTCAGTTGAGTCGGACCACCAGGCACTTGCCGCCCTGGTAGACGCCGCCGTCGACGTTGAGGACGAGGCCGTCGCAGTAGCGGCGGGCCTGGGTGACCTGGCTGGGCTCCAGCTCGGTCGTGTCGGGGATGGTCGAGTGGCCGTGCACGAGCTCCTCGCCGCCGAAGGAGCGGAGCATGCCGCGCACCCGGGCGGGGCCGTCCGGGCCCATGAACTCGTGGCGGCGGGTGAGCTCGCGGAACAGCTGCCACCACGCCTCGGGCTCGTCGGCGGCCATGATCTTGCGGACCGCGGCGTTGACCGCCTCCACGCTGCGGCCGTAGCCCAGGTACGACTCGGTGTCGGCGTGCACCAGGAGGGCGCTGCCGGCGACGTGGAGCACCCGGCGGGTCTCGAGCCACTTCACCTCGTCGTCGGTGAGGTCGCCCAGTTCGTCCTCGAAGCCGCCGTTGAGGACCCACCAGTGGAGGAACTGGCGGTCCTGGCCGTCGACGTCGGTGAAGGCCACGTCGCCGAAGCGGCGCGAGCCGAGCAGGAGCACCTCGTGGTTGCCGATGAGGGTGTCCACGAGCCCGCCCTCGGCGGCCGCCTGGCCCGCGAGGCGGCGCAGCAGCCGCACCACGGCCACGCCCTCCTCGCCGCGGTCGAACAGGTCGCCGAGGATCCACAGTCGAGCGTTGCCGCCGGTCCATTTGGCGTCCCCGTCCACCAGTCCGCGACCTCGCAGCGACTCGACGAGCGCGTCGAAGTGGCCGTGGATGTCGCTGGCCACGTAAAGCGGACTGGAATCAGACATGGGCTCGATATTAATGCGGAGCGCACCCGTTCGGTGAAGTTGCGGGCCGCGCAGTTCCGGGACCGTCCATCTCGCTTGCCGGACGGCTAGGACCCGGAATAGGATTCGGCCACCGCAGTTTTTCCGAGCGGCCCGGCGGCGCGTCCGCCGAGCCGCCGCACAGCGCCGGTCCGACCGCAGCGAGGAGCCTCCGTGACCGAGAACCCGTTCCTGTCCCCTTCCGACCTCCCCTACCAGCTCCCGCCGTTCGAGGCGGTCGCGACCGAGCACTACCTGCCCGCGTTCGAGGAGGGCATGGCCGAGCAGCTGAAGGCCGTCGACGCCATCGTGGGCGACCCTGAGGACCCCACGTTCGAGAACACCGTGGTGGCCCTCGAGCGGTCCGGCCTCGGCACCCTCAAGCGGGTCAGCCTCGTGTTCTTCAACAAGCTCTCCTCGGACACGAACGACGACCTCAACGCGATCGAGTCCGAGATCAGCCCCAAGCTCGCCGCGCACGCCGACAAGATCCTCCTCAACGAGGAGCTGTTCAAGCGCATCGAGGCGGTCTGGTACAAGCGCGACGTGCTCGGCGCCGAGGCCCTGGGACTCGACGAGCAGGACGAGCGGCTGCTCGAGCGGTACCGCACCGAGTTCGTGCGCGGCGGCGCCGCGCTCGACGCCGACGGCAAGGCGCGGCTCTCGGCGATCAACACCGAGCTGGCCGAACTCGCCTCCAAGTTCAACCAGCAGATCCTCGCCGACATCAACGACTCGGCCGTCCACGTCACCGACCGGGCGGAACTCGACGGGCTCGGCGAGGACCAGATCGGGGCCGCCGCGGCCGCGGCGAAGGAGCGCGGCCTCGACGGCTGGCTCATCACGCAGTCGAACTTCTCCCGCCACCCCCTGCTCGAGGACTTGAAGGACCGCGGCCTGCGCGAGCGCCTGTACCGGGCCACGATCGGGCGCGGCGCCGGGAACGCCGAGACGCTGCTGCGCATGGTGCGCCTGCGCGCCGAGAAGGCCCGGCTGCTCGGCTTCGAGCATTTCGCCGCGTACATCGCCGCCGACCAGACCGCCGGCGACGCCGGGGTCATCGCCGAGCGCCTCGCCGGCCTCGCCGAGGCCTCGGTGCGCAACGCCCGCAAGGAGGCCGCCGAGCTGCAGGAGGTCATCGACGCCGACGGGGGCGGCTTCGAGCTCGCCGCGTGGGACTGGTCGTTCTACGCCAAGCGGGTGCGCCAGGCCAAGTACGGCTTCGACGCCGAAGCGCTCAAGCCCTACCTCGAACTCGAACGCGTCCTCGTCGAGGGCGTCTTCTACGCGGCCGAGCAGGAGTTCGGCCTCACCTTCGAGAAGCGCGCCGACCTCAAGGGGTACCACCCCGAGGCGACGGTGTGGGAGGTCTTCGACGGCGGCGAGCCCCTGGGCCTGTTCGTGGGCGACTTCTTCACGCGCGACTCGAAGAAGGGCGGCGCGTGGATGAACCCGCTCGTCGTCCAGTCCGACCTCACCGGCGACAAGCCCGTCGTGGTCAACAACCTCAACATCGTCAAGCCCTCCGAGGGCCAGCCCGCGCTCGTCACCGTCGACAACGTGACGACGCTGTTCCACGAGTTCGGGCACGCCCTCCACGGGCTGCTCTCGGCCTGCCGCTACCCCAAGACCTCGATGACCTCGACGCCGCGCGACTTCGTCGAGTACCCGTCGCAGGTCAACGAGATGTGGGAGGACTGGCCCGAGGTCACCGCGAACTACATGCGCCACTTCGAGACCGGCGAGGCCGCCCCGGCCGAGCTGATCGCGCAGTGGAAGGCCGCCGCGAAGTTCGGCGAGGGGTTCGCGTCCACCGAGTACCTGGGCGCGGCCCTGCTCGACCAGGCCTGGCACCGGCTCGCCCCGGACGAGGTGCCGGACGGCGGCGACGACCCGCACGCGGCCGTGAAGGCCTTCGAGCGCAAGGCGCTCGAAGACGCCGGGATCTACATGCCCGAGATCGCCCCGCGCTACCGCTCGGGCTACTTCGCGCACATCTCGATCGGGTACGCCGCCGGGTACTACTCCTACATCTGGTCGGAGATCCTGGACGCCGACACGGTCGAGTGGTTCAAGGAGAACGGCGGCCTCACCCGCGCCAACGGCGACCACTTCCGCGCCACCCTGCTCAGCAAGGGCGGCTCGATCGACCCGATGGAGTCCTACCGCCGCTTCCGCGGCCGCGACGCCGTCATCGAACCGCTCCTCGAACGGCGCGGACTGCAGTAATCAGCCGCGCAGGGGTCCGGAGCGATCGCTCCGGACCCCTGCGCATATTCGACTTCAGCGACATGTCCCCCTCAGGGAGCGCCCCGTTTTCCACGACACGGGGAGGGTCCGACGTGGACCGTTCACGAGGCATGCTCGATTCCCTACAGCGCCAAGGTCTTCTCCCACGGCGAGGGCACCGGGAAGTACGACTCGAGGAAGCGGCGCATCAGCGCCGAGCGCTCGTCGACCAAGTCCTCGGGGAGCCCGGAGTCGTTGATGCAGAATGTGTCGCGGTCGCGCCGCTCCAGCAGCAGCTCCAGCCGCTGCTCGACGTCCGGCATCCCCAGCTCCACGTACGCGTCCTGCGCCTCGCCCTCGACCGCGCGGCCGGTGAAGCAGGCGTAGTAGTGCTGCAGGGTCACCGTCGAGACGTCGGTGACGTTGCGGAAAGCGCTCCGGGCCGTGCGCGCCAGGTCCTCCTCGAACTCCTTCGCGATCTCGGCGAGCACGGTGCGCTGCAGCGGGTACGGCACGTGCTTCATCATCCGCGAGATGGTCCGCCCGAACGCGCGCTCCAGCAGCGCCCGGTCGTTCTTGAACGCCGCGTTCGGCGGCGAGTCCGCCGTGCTCACCGGGTCCATCCCGATGAACGTCTGCGCCGGGAAGAACCGCGCGATGCCGCTCGGCTCGAAGAACAGCCGCGGGTCGAGCGGCTTCCCCACGAACATGTCGTCGTTGAAGTACAGGAAGTGCTCCGAGAGCCCCTCGATACGGTGCAGCTGCGTCTCGATCGCGTGGGAGTTGAAGGTGGGCAGGCAGTCCGGGTCGTCGAACAGGTCCCGGTGGTCGATCACCGTGAGGCCGGGGGCGTCCGCGTCGAGCCAGTGCGGACGCTGCTGGTCGGTCACCAGGTACACGTGGCGCACCCACGGCGCGTTCAGGTGGAGCGACCGCAGCGAGAACCGCAGCTCCTCGCGGTCGTGGAAGCGCGCCGCGTTCGCCGACTCGGCGTGGTACGGCGACTGGTCGGCCTCGGCGCGGCGGCGCAGCCACGCGTGGTCCGAGCCGTCGACCCACGTGTAGACCACGTCGATCGGGAAGTCCACCTGGCCCGGCCCGGGCACGGCGAACTCCGGCCGGGTCGACACGCCCGGGAGCGCCTCGCGCGGCCCGCCCGCCAGCGGCGTGAAGAGGCGCCCGGGGGCGATGGCCCGGGCGCCGTCGTCGCGGACGACGGGACTGATCCGGTTGTGCCTGGGCGCCAGCAGGTGCCCGTCGCCGGTCGGCGTCCAGAACTCGACGTCGCAGCCGTAGTCGGCGCCGAAGAGGAGCTCACGGGCGGCGTCGGTCCACAGCCAGGAGGCGCGGACCATCGGCACGTCGCCCATGTCGGCGCGACGGGCCCACTGCGGCCGGTTGAGGCCGAGCTCGGACTCGCGGAAGGCCGGCTCGGGCGCGGCGAGGCGCCCGCCGGTGGAGTCGCAGAGCATGGCGAGGGCGGTGAGCACCCGCTGGCGGTCGGCGGCGCTGGCCGCGAGCACCGGCCGGGTGAGGCTGAAGCCGGGCACGGCGAAGGAGTCGACGCCGGCGGCGGTGAGCATCGCGGTGACGATCTCGAGGTTGCGGCGCCAGACCTCCAGCGGCGTCGCCTCGGCGAGCGTGTAGGCCGGGCGGATCTCGCCCTGGTGCAGGAGGTGGGCGGCGGCGAGCTCGGAGAAGAAGCCGTACGGTTCGGTGACTTCGGTGCGGGCCTTGGCCTTCGGCGGATCGAGCGGCCGGGTGGCGGTGAGTTCCGCGGATTCGTGGAGCGGGGGGACGTGGGCGGCCGCTCGGGTTGCGATGCGACGGTCATTGTCTGCGAACAATCGACACCTCCTGACACTCACGGCGTTTCGCCGTTCCGGGGTGGACCGGAGCTGGGACCGGCACGGAGAAGGCAGGTCGTCACTGACCACGCCTGAACGTCACGTGGCCGGACATTGACACTGCTACCAACAGTAGGCCACAGTTCGGTGACAGCATCGTGTCAGATTCGCGTCCGGGACGTCAACCGCCACGGGCGCCGCCCTCGGCGACGCCCGTTCGCGGATTGAGTTCCCTACTCCCCCAAGGGAAGTCGTGCGATGTGCTCCCAGGTGTAGGTGGAGGCGTCGGCCGATTGGATGACTCGGACGAGATCCACTCCACTGACGGTGATTTCGGTCCTACCCGGGCGAACGTCGCGAAGCTTGTTCTGGATCGCGCCGCGGCGCGGGTCGGCGCCGGTGTCGGCGGAGCGGTAGGAGAGCGAGACGTGGCCCGGGCCGCCGCAGGGGCGGCCGTGGTCGCCCTCCACGATCTCGTTGACGGCGTCCACGCAGGCGTTCACGAGCCGGCGGAACTCGGTGTCGGGGAAGGTGTCGAGCATGATCGCGCCCGTCGCGGCGAGCGCGGGCCCGATGGTGAGGGGGAAGGCCTTGATCTCTGCGGTCTTCTCACGGAGCCGCCCGATGAGCTTCTCCCGGGTCGGCCCGTCGATCGACGCGGCGTCGCACTCGACCGAGGCGACGGTGGCGTGGAGCCATTCGTGCGGGACGTGCTTGTCGCCCGCGGCGAGGTCGATGACCCCGCGGTAGGACTCGGCGACCGCCTTGACCTGGTCGAGGTCGGTCAGGTACACGTGGAGTTTGGTCCACCCCTCGGGCCAGCGCTGCCCCGAGTTCGGGGCTTTGGGTCCGGTTGCGGGCGCGGATGTGTTCACTGCTGCATCAGCCTTAGCGCGGTTCGGTGCGGCGGTCCCGGGCGGGCGCCGTCGCAGGTCGTTTCCACCGATGGATTGGTAGCACCGTGTCGGGAGTCTACCCAGGAGGGGCCACGCCCAAAAGCCGGTTGTCCGGCGCGTCACGCCGCGGCGTCGGGACCGGGGGCCGCAGGTGCACGATCCGGTCGACGACGCCGTCGGGCAGCGGCCGGTGGGTGATGATGACGGCGGTCTTGCCTTCGAGCGCGGCGGCGGCGGTGCGGAGCACCCGTGCGGCGGTGGCGGCGTCGAGGTGCGCGTCGGGTTCGTCGAGGACGAGCACTTCGCGGTCGGCGAGAAGGCAGCGGGCGAGGGCGATGCGGCCGCGCTCGCCGCCGGAGACGGCGCGGCCGTGCTCCCCGAGCGGGGTCTGCAGTCCCTCCTCCAGCCCCTCGAGCCAGTCGCGCAGGCCCGCCCAGCGGAGGGCGCGCGCGAGCTCCTCGTCGGCCGCGCCGGGCCGGGCGAGGCGCAGGTTCTCGGCGAGCGTGGTGTCGAAGACGTGGGCGTCCTGGGAGCACAGGCCGACGGTGCGGCGGATGTCGTCGCCGTCGTACTCGGCGAGTTCGACGCCGCCGAAGCGCAGGCTCCCCTCGTAGGGCAGGAAGCCCATGAGGGCGGCGGCGAGCGTGGACTTGCCGGAGCCGGAGGGGCCCATGATGGCGACGCGCTCGCCGGGCTGGACGGTGAGGTCGAACCCCTGCAATGCGGGCGCCTCGGCGCCGGGCCAGGTGACGGCGAGGCGTTTGATCTCGATGAAGGGCGGGCCGCCGAGCGGGTTCGGCTCGTACTCCATGGGCTCGACCGGGTCGGGGCGCGGCTCCTCGGCCTGGGTGATCTCGAGGAGTCGGCGGCCGCATGCCTTGGCGACGGCGGTCTGCTGCGCGGCGGCGGGCAGGGCGAGCACGGGTTCGAACGCGGCGAGCGGGACGAGCGCGACGACGGCGAGGAGGACCCCGTCGAGGGTCCCGGCGGCGACCGCGGGGATGCCGGTCCACAGGGCGCCGACGACGGCGAGCGCGAGGGCGAGGAGCCCGGCGGACTCGCCGATCCCGGCGCTCCAGGCGATGCGGGCGTGGGCGCGGCGGAGCCGGTCGTCGCCTTCGAGGACCCGTTCCAGCGCTTGGGCGTCGGTGCCGGCGGCGACGAGTTCTTCGCGGCCGTGGAGGCAGGAGCGGACGCCTTCGGTGAGGTCGCCGCGGGCGGTCGCGGTGGCGCGGACCGCGTACCGGGAGGCCCAGGTGGCGAGGGCGGGCCCGGTGAGGGCGGCGGCGAGGAGGCAGGCGGCGAGGATGAGCCCGGCGGCGGGCAGGAGCGTGGCCTGCAGGCCGACCGCGCCGACGGCGACGATGACGGCGGCGGCGAGCGGCAGGGCGCCGCGCAGCCACCGGTCGCCGACGCCGTCCACGTCGTCGACGAGGCGGGCCTGGAGGTCGCCGGAGCTCCACACGGGGACTCCGGCGGGCGCGAGGCGCACGAGCTTGCGCCACACCGCGACGCGGAGCCGTTCGAGGCCGCGGAAGGCGGCGTCGTGGGAGACGAGGCGTTCGGCGTAGCGGAGCACGCCGCGGCTGATGCCGAACAGCCGCACCGAGGTGATGGCGACCATCAGGTACAGGATCGGCGGCTGCTCCCAGGCGCGCGAGATGAGGTAGCCGGAGACGGCCAGGAGCGCGAGCGCGCTGAGCTGCGCGAGGGCGCCGAGGGTCGCGCCGAGGCCGAGCCTCAGGGCGATCGTGTTGCGCGGCAGGCTCACCAGTCCACCTCTCGGTCGGCGATCGCGCGCACCGCGGGGCGGTGGGAGGCGATCAGGACGGTCCGCTGTTCGCGGTAGGGCGCGAGCGATTCGAGGACGGCCTGCTCGGTGTCGGCGTCGAGGTGGGCGGTCGGCTCGTCGAGGAGCAGCACGGGCGGGTCGAGGAGGTCGGCGCGGAGCAGCAGCCGGGCCAGGCCGACCCGGGCGGCCTCGCCCGCGGAGAGCCCGGAGCCGTCGGCGGCGACGGTGCGGTTCGCGGCGGGCGCGTGCGCGGCAGCGATCGCCTTCGCCACAGCGGGATCGGAAACGCGCGCGTTCATGGCGCCGCGAGCGCCGCCACGGCTGTCCGGGACGGCGAGGCGCACGTTCTCGGCGACGGTGCCGTCGATGAGGACCGGCCGCTGCGGGAGCCACGCGATGGAGCGGCGCACCGCGGCGAGGTCGAGGTCGGACAGTTCGGTGTCGTCGAACGCGATCGAGCCCGAGACGGGCTGCCGGAACCCGACGAGGGCGGCCATGAGCGTCGACTTCCCGGCCCCGGAGCGGGCGGTGAGGACCGTGGTCTGGCCGGCCGGGATCGTCAGGCTCAGCTCGGGCAGCGGCGGACGGCCGGGGTAGGCGAAGACGGTGCGGCGGAACATGATCGTCGGCGCGCGGCCCAGAGGGGTGCGCATCACGCGGGCGGCGGTGAGCGCGGCGGCGTCCGATTTGGCGCTCGGCTGCCCTGGGGGCGTCGCGGTCTCGCGGTGGTCCTGGTGCTCGGGGGTCTCGGCGAGGATCGCGAAGACCCGCTCGGCGGCGGCCAGGCCCTCGGCACTGGCGTGGTAGTGCGCGCCGACGTTGCGCAGCGGCAGGTACGCCTCGGGGGCGAGGATGAGGACGAGCAGCGCGGTCCGCAATCCGGCTTCGCCGGTCAGGCCGCCGTCCACGAGGTCGACGCCGACCGTGACCGCCACGACCGCGACGGACAGGCTCGCGGCGAGCTCGAGGACCAGCGCCGAGCAGAACGCGACGCGCAGCAGCGCCATCGAGCGGCGGCGGTAGGCGCCGGTCGTGACCTCGATGGCCCTGGTCTGCTTCGCGGCCCGCCCGAACGCCTTCAGCGTCGGCAGGCCCGCGACGAGGTCCGCGAAGTGGTGCGCGAGATGGGAGGTGGACTCCCACTGGCGTTCGGCGCGCGAGCGCGTGTACAGGCCGATGAGGACGCCGAACAGCGGGATCAACGGCAGCGTGACGAGGACGATGACCGCCGCGGGCGGGTAGGCGGCGAGCATGACGGCGAGGACGCCGACCGGGACGACCACCGCGAGCACGAGCTGCGGCAGGTAGCGCGCGAAGTAGTCGTCCAGGGCGTCGATGCCGCGGACGAGCAGCATGGCGGTCTCGCCCGAATGGCGCTTCCCCGAGGGCAGCCGCATGAGCTGCTCGAGGGCTTGGCGGCGCAGGCCCGACTTGACGGTCGCGCTCGCGCGCTGCGCGGCCGCTTCCTGCACCGATGCCAGCAGCGCCCGAGCGGCGAGCACGGCCGCCAGCGCGGTGAGCTGCGGCCCGAGGGCGTCGAGGCCCTTGCCTGCGGCGAACGCGCCGGCGATGAGGCTCGCGATGAGCCATGCGGACGCGACCGCGCACGCGATGCGGGCGAGCCCGAGTCCTGCGCACACGCCGATGAAGACGGTCGCGCCGCGGGCGCGGTGCAGGAGGCGGCGGTCGAACGCGCCGCGGGCGGGTTTGGCGGCCAGCTGGGTCATGCGACCGGGATCCTCTCGACCATCACGCGCTTGCGGAACACCCAGTACGTCCAGCCCTGGTAGAGCAGGATCACGGGCAGGAACACGACCGCGGCCCAGGTCATGATCCCCAGGGTCTTCTGCGTCGCGGCGGCGTTCTCGTGGGTGAGGCTGTTCGCCGCATCCGATGTGGACGGCAGCACGTCGGGCCACAGGGCGCAGAAGACCGCCGCGGAAGCGGACGCGATCGTCAGCGCGGTCGCGGCGAACGCCCAGCCGCTGCGGTCCTTGTAGTCCAGGGCGAGGCCCGCCGCGAGCGCGAGCACCGCGAGGACGATGAGCACCAGCGAGGCCCCGTTGCCGTAGGCGATCTGGGTCCACAGCAGGAACGCGAGCGCCGGTACGGCCGTGGCGACGCCGAGCTTCCAGCCGAGCCGGCGGGCGCGGTCGGCGAGGTCGCCGGTGGTGCGCAGGTGCAGGAAGTACGCGCCGTGCGTGGCGAACAGCAGCAGGGTCGTCAGACCGCCCAGGAGCGCGTATCCGTTGAGCAGCCCCCAGATTGAGCCGGTGTAGTCGAAGTTCGCGTCCAGCGGCACGCCGCGCACGAGGTTGGCGACCACGACGCCCCACACGAAGGCGGGCGCGACCGAGCCGGCGAACAGGCAGCGGTCCCAGTTGCGGCGCCACCGGTCCGTGTCGCCCTTGCCGCGGTACTCGAAGGCGGTGCCGCGGATGATGAGCCCGACGAGGATCGCGAAGAACAGCAGGTAGAAACCGGAGAACAGGCTCGCGTACCAGTGCGGGAAGGCCGCGAACATGGCGCCGCCCGCGGTGATCACCCAGACCTCGTTGCCGTCCCAGACCGGGCCGATCGTGTTGATCATCGCGCGCCGCTGGCGGTTGTCGCGCCCGAGCACCGGCAGCAGGATCCCCACGCCGAAGTCGAAGCCCTCCAGGATGAAGTACCCGGTGAACAGGACCGCGATGAGCGTGAACCAGAGCGTCGTCAATTCCATCGGATCGTCCTCGGGCGGCTAGTAGGCGAAGGCCATGGGCTTGTCGGGGTCGTCGGACGGGCTCGACGTCGCCATCGCGCCCTCCTCGTCCGGCGGGCCCGCCTTCGCGAAGCGCAGGAACAGCCGCAGCGCGACGACGGCGAGCACGAGGTACACGAGTGTGAACCCGATGAACGAGATCGCGACCGTGGGCGCGCCGACGCGCGGCGACACCGCCTCGCTCGTCTGGTACAGGCTGAACACCACCCACGGCTGGCGGCCCATCTCGGTGAAGATCCAGCCCGCGCTGTTGGCGAGGAACGGGGTCACGGCCATCCACATCGCGATCGGCCAGAACAGGCGGTGCTCGGGCAGGCGGCCGCGGCGCGTGAACCACCAGACGATGACGGCCATGGCGACCGCGAGCATCCCGAACCCGATCATCGCCCGGAACGACCAGTAGGTGAGCGGGATGTACGGCGCGTACTCCCCCGGCCCGTACAGGTCCTGGTACTGGGCGTTGAGGTCGTTGATGCCCTGCACCTCGCCGTTGAACGAGCCGGTCGCGAGGAACGAGAGCAGGCCGGGGACCTCGATGATCGGCGTGCCGCGGGAGCCGTCGAGCGAGCCGATGGTGAGGATCGAGAACGGCGCGTTGTACGTGGTCTGGTAGAGCGCTTCGGCCGCGGCCATCTTCATCGGCTGCGTCGCGGTCATGACCTTGCCGAGCGAGTCGCCCGAGAGGACCAGGCCGAGGCCGCCGACGATCGTCGTGAGGATGCCCAGGCGCATCGCCGGGCGGTGCACGTCCAGGTCGCGGCGGTGCATGAAGTGGTAGCCGGAGACGGCGACGACGACGGTCCCGGCGGTGAGCCAGGCTGCGAAGACCGTGTGCGGGAACGCGGCCAGCGCGACCGGGTTGGTCAGGACCGCGCCGAAGTCGGTGAGCTCGGCGCGGCCGGCGGTCTCGTTGAGCTGGTAGCCGACCGGGTTCTGCATGAACGCGTTGGCGGCGAGGATGAAGTAGGCGCTGGCCATGGTGCCGAAGGCGACGAGCCAGATGCAGGCGAGGTGCAGGCCGGGCTTGAGGCGGTCCCAGCCGAAGATCCACACGCCGATGAACGTGGACTCCAGGAAGAACGCCACGAGCGCCTCGAACGCGAGCGGCGCGCCGAAGACGTCGCCGACGAAGCGCGAGTAGGCCGACCAGTTCATGCCGAACTGGAACTCCTGGACGATGCCGGTGACGATGCCCATGGCGATGTTGATGAGGAAGAGCTTGCCCCAGAACTTGGTGGCGCGGAGGTAGGCGCTCTTGTGGGTGGTGCGCCAGAGGGTCTGGAGGATCGCGACGAGGAGCGAGAGGCCGATGGTGACGGGGACGAAGAGGAAGTGGTAGACGGTCGTGACGCCGAACTGCATTCGCGCCAAGTCCAGAACGTCCATATCGCCCCAATCGCTCATTGAGTGCCCAAGTGTGATTATCGTGGCAGCTCGACTCGTCCCAGGGGTTGAAACGCGCGACTGCATTGGTTTTCGCTTCGCGGAGACTGGAGGGACAATTGCCGGGCCGTCGAGGGACCGGGCCTTCGAAGGGAAGGGGAATGGCGATGCGGACTGTCGCGGTGCTGGGTGCGGGGAAGATGGGGCAGGCGATCGTGTCCGGCCTGCTGCGGGCCGGCTGGTCCGGCGAGTCGGTCGTGGCGACGGCGCGCAGTGCCGAGCGGGCCGCCGAACTGCGCGAGGCCTACGGCATCCGCGTCGAGCCGAACACCGAGGCCGTGCGGCACGCGGACGTCGTCGTGGTCGCGGTGAAGCCGCAGGACGCGGGAGCGCTCCTGGAGGAGCTGGGCGGCGTGTTCGAGGGCAACGCGCCGGTGGTGAGCATCTGCGCGGGCCTTCCCGTGGCGTTCTTCGAGAAGCGGCTGCCCGACGAGACCCCGGTGATCCGGGCGATGCCGAACACGCCCGCGCTCGTCGACGAGGCGATGACCGTGCTCTCGCCCGGGACGCACGCTTCGGACGCGCACCTGGCGGCGGTCGAGGAGCTGTTCACGCCGCTGGGGCGGACGCTCGTGGTCGAGGAGAGGCACCAGGACGCCGTCACCGCGATCTCCGGTTCCGGGCCCGCGTACTTCTACTACCTGGCCGAGGCCATGACCGAAGCGGGTGTCCTCATGGGACTGCCGCGCGCGGTCTCGAAGGAACTCGTCACGCAGACCGCGCTCGGCGCGGCCCGGATGCTGCGCGAGACCGACGCATCCCCGGTGGAACTGCGCGAGGCCGTCGAGTCCCCCGCTGGGACGACGATCAGCGCGGTGCGGCAATTGGAGAACCACCGGGCGCGCTCGGCGGTGACCGACGCGATCGAGGCCGCGCGGGACCGGGCGCGGGAGATCGCGAAGGAATATGCGTAGCCGGCGGGGCATTTCGGGAAGGACGGTCGCGTGATGCGGATCAAGCGCGGGAAGTTCGCCGAGCTGGACGGCGCGACGGTGTTCGCGCTGGCGCGGCTGCGGCAGCAGGTGTTCGTGGTCGAGCAGGCGTGCGCGTACCCGGACCTCGATGACTACGACCTGGACCCCGAGACCGTGCACTTCTGGGTGGAGGGCGACACGCCGACCGAGGCTGTCGCGTGCCTGCGGGTGCTCCGCAATGGCGACGCGTGGAAGATCGGCCGGGTCTGCACCGCGCTCCCGGCGCGCGGGACCGGTTTGAGCGCCAAGGTGTTCGGCGCGGCGATGGACTTCCTGGGCCCCGAGGCCGAGGTGACCCTCGGCGCCCAGACCTATGCGGCGGGCTTCTACCGCAGGTTCGGATTCACCGAAGAGGGCGAGGAGTACGACGAGGACGGCATCATGCACATCGAGATGCGCCGCCCCCGGGCATGAAACCGGCCATGCCCGCCGGGTCGGAACGTCCCGCGGGGGACCCGGTCTCGGCGAAGCGTGCGAGCCGTGAATCGGCTCAGGCTCGACCTCGTCGAGCATGTAGAACGTGTCGTTCACCCGCAAGGGTGAGAGTAAGTCCGGGAGCGGAATCCCGGATCTATCATTCCGCTCCCGGACGCCTTGCCCCCCTGTCTATACCTCGGGCTGCGCCAATCTACGGCTCCGCAAGCTACGCCGTGGGAGGCTCGAGCTTGGTCGGGTCGACGACGCCCCAGTAGGCCGCCTTGGCCTGGAGCCGGTCGTCGAAGAACAGCGGGGCCTCGTGCGGGCGCGAGACGGGCCAGGTGCGCAGCCACGAGACCGCGTCGTACAGGCCCCACATGGTCACCGACTCGAGGTCGTCCGCGCGCTCGCGCAGGACCTCGAAGAGCTCCTTGTAGTACCAGCCCTGCGCGACCAGTCGCTCCGGCGGCGTCGCGGGCAGGCTCTCGGTCATCTCGTTCGAGACCGACACGTCGAGCTCCGTGATCGTCTGGAGCACGCCGAGGGTGCGGAACAGGTCGATCGACTCGCCCAGCAGCTTCGGGTCGCGCCGGTAGTCCACGTGCGCCTGGTGCCCGACCCCGTCCACCGGCACGCCCTCGCACTTGAGGTGCTGCACCAGGTTGAACATCGCCTCCCGCTTGTCCGGGAACTCGGTGTTGTAGTCGTTGATGAAGAGCTTCACCTTGCGCGGGAAGGCCTTCCGGGCGATCTTGAACGCCTTCTCGATGTACTTCGGCCCGCCGAACACCTCGTACCAGCGCGAGTGCCGCAGGCCGTCGGCCTCCTCGGGGTCGACGACCTCGTTGACCACGTCCCAGGCCCAGACGCGGTCGCCGTAGTGGGCCGCGATCGCCTTGACGTGCGCTTCGAAGCGCTGCAGGAGCAGCTGCTGGTGCGCGCGCGTGTTCCGCAGCGGCCGGCCGTCCGCGTCGAGGAACCACCAGGCGGGAGTCTGGTTGTGCCACAGGAGGGTGTGCCCCCAGATCTTCATGCCGTGGGCCTCGGCGAAGGCCACGATCTGGTCCGCCCTGGTGAAGTCGAAGACGCCCTCGGTCGGCTGGATCGCCTCCGGCTTCATCTGGTTGCCGGTGGTCACCTGCGCGAAGTGCTTGGCGAGGAGCTCGGCGGGCTTGCCGACCACCTCCAAGGGCTCGACGGCGCAGCCGAACGTGAAGTCGTCGGCGAGGAAGTCCTTGAGCGGCAGCATGTCCTGGATCTCCGGTTCTGCTATGCGGGTGAGGGTGAACGCGTCGAGGAGGATCGGCGTCAGGCTCGAGGCCGACTCGACGTAGAACTGCAGCTTGTCGGCGGGCTGGGCGATCGAGTACGTGCCGGAGAACTCGGTCCAGGCGGCGTCGGTGACGGCGGTGTTCCACTTGACGCCCTCGTAGTGCGAGGTCTCGCCGACGTCGCGCTGCACGGTGGTGCGCAGGTCGGTCGCGGCCTCGCCGTCGGGCAGGCGCAGGTAGACCTTGAGCTGGTAGCGCACGCCCACTTCGATGTGAGCGGTGATGTCGATGGCGGCGCCGTTCCAGGTCTCGGTGCGGCCGGTGATGAGGAGGCGCTGCTCGGGATCGACGGCGACGGCGGCCGCGCCGCGGCCGGCCCAGCCTTCGGTGGTGCCCGAGGAGAAGTCGGTGGAGAGGAGCAGGTCGTCGGCGTGGGCGGGGCTCGCGGCGAGGGCGACGAACCCGGCCGGGAGGAGGGCGGCGCCGCCGGCAGCGGCGGCGGCCGTGAGCACGGCGCGGCGGCTCGCGGCAGGCGGGAGGGAAGGGCGGGTCATTCGGCGCACTCCGTTGGTCGCGATGATCGAGGGGGTCCGGCCGCTCCATCGGGGGGTCGGGGAGCGACCGGAGATCGCTTGGAATTCCGAAAGTTTCGGAAACTTTCATTCAAAGCATTGATATGTTACGATCCTCGCGTCGACGCTGTCAAGGCGGCGACCCACCACTGTGGCGGAGATGTGAGGGGCTCTGCCGCAACTAGAAAGGGGACCGGCCGCATGGCCGGTCCCCTCAGGGCTTTTCGCGCCCGCGCGCCTGGTCGGCGCCGTCGCGAGGCTGGTTCACTCGCCCTCAGGCTGCTCGATGAGCGACTGGATGTAGAGCGGCTCGCCGATCTTCTCCAGGATCTCCAGCTGCGTGTCCAGGTAGTCGATGTGGTGCTCCTCGTCCTCGAGGATGCTCCTGAACAGGTCCCGCGAGACGTAGTCCTTGACCGACTCCATGTGCTCGATGCCGCGCTTGAGGCGGTCGATCGCCTCGACCTCGATCTGGCGGTCGCACTCGAAGATCTCCTTGACCGTCTGCCCGATGCGCAGCGGGAAGAGCCGCTGGTAGTTCGGCATGCCGTCGAGGAAGAGAATCCGGTCGGTCAAGATCTCGGCATGGCGCATCTCGTCCATCGACTCGGCCCTGGTGTACTTCGCCAGCTTCGCGTAGCCCCAGTGCTCCTGCAGCTTGTAGTGCAGGAAGTACTGGTTGATCGCGGTCAGCTCCGCGGTCAACTGCTCATTGAGGAATTCGATGACCTGCTTGTCGCCCTGCATTGCAATCCGTCCTTCCCGGTCCGTCACATGCCGGTTCAGTGACCGACGATCTCAGACTAGGACCAGGTGGGGACCCATTTCCAGCCAGGAATGCCTAAAATAGGACAACCTATCCTAACGCAGGACAACCTAAAGCGCCCGTCATTTCCGTCGAATCCGGTGACTTGGGCTGCACTCAGGCCGCGGCCGGAACCGAGTTCGTGAAATAACTCTCGATCATGTCGACCAGCCGGTCATGGCAGGTGCCGCAGCTCGTGCCGGCGTCGCAGGCCTCGCCGATGGCCTCTTCGGTGTGCGCGCCGGCGCTGATGCAGTCGCGGACTTCGCTCTCATGGACTGCGTGGCAGATGCAGGCGTACACGCACCGACCTCCGGAAGGTTAGGCTCGACTAAAGTAGGCATGCCTAACCTACCTGCGGGCGGTGGCGATCGGCAACCCCCGATCCGGTGGACCGCCGGGAGCCGATCGGACGACCCCGGGCGTTCAGCCCACGAGCGTGCTGAGGACCTTCACGGCGTGCTCGATCCCGGCGTCGTCCACGTCGAGGTGGGTGAGCATGCGGCCCCAGTCGGGCCCGAGCACCGAGATCTTGACGCCCTGCTCGGCGGCGGCCTGGGCGACCCGGGCGATGTCCGGGAGGCGCAGAAGCACGATGTTGGTCTCGACCTGCGCGGCGTCGCAGATGCCGAACGGCTCGAGCGAGCGGGCGAGATGCCGGGCGCGCGCGTGGTCCTCGGCGAGGCGGTCGATGTGGTTCGCCAGCGCGTGCCGTCCGGCGGCGGCGAGGAACCCGGCCTGGCGCATGCCGCCGCCGAGGCGCTTGCGGATGACGCGGGCGCGCTGGGCGCGTTCGGCGTCGGTGATGAGGAGCGAGCCGACGGGCGCGCCGAGGCCCTTGGAGAGGCAGACCGAGACGGTGTCGAAGAGGGCGCCGTACTCGTCCAGGGCGACGCCGGTGGCGGCGTGGGCGTTCCAGATGCGGGCGCCGTCGAGGTGGAGGGCCAGGTCGTAGGCGTCCGCGAGGTCGCGGAGGGCGCGCAGCCGCTCGATGGGCTGGACGGTCCCGCCGCCGATGTTGTGGGTGTTCTCGACCGCGATCGCGCGCGTGGTCGTGGAGTAGGGGTGCGGGACGTTGATGAGCGGTTCGATCAGGGCCGGGTCGAGGCGGCCGTTCGGGGCGGCCCAGGTGCGGGTGGAGATGCCGCCGAGCGCGGCGGCGGCGCCCATCTCGTAGTTGACGATGTGGGACTTGACGTCGCAGAGGAGTTCGTCGCCGGGGCGCACGAGGAGTTGCAGGCCGATCTGGTTGGCCATGGAGCCGGTCGGGGTGAAGACGGCGGCTTCCTTGCCGAAGAGCGCGGCGGCCTCGGCTTCGAGGGCGTTGACGGTGGGGTCCTCGCCGTACACGTCGTCGCCCACTTCGGCGCCGGTCATGGCGGCGAGCATGGCCGGGGTCGGGCGGGTCACGGTGTCGGAGCGGAGATCGACGATCATGGGCCGACCCTACTGCGGCCGGTGGGGCGGAACGCGTTCAGGCGGTGTCGGTGGAGAGGCCGTCGAGGACGAGGTCGAGCAGGAGCGAGCGGGCGCGTTCGGGCGCCCAGGCGTGGTGGCGGCGCAGGTGCACGTAGGGCCAGCAGACGGTGTTGAAGACGAGGTCGCCGGCTTCTTCGGGATCGGTGGCGGGGGTGAGGGAGCCGTCGGCGGCGCCGTCGAGGATGAGCCGCACGAGGGGGGCGACGACGTCTTCGCCGGGTTCGTCGAACAGGCCGGTCTCGTGGAAGGCGGTGTCGAAGGCCGAGAGCAGGGCGAGGTGTCGGTCGAAGACGCCGCACATGGCCTCGAGGGCCTGGCGGAGGCGTTCGCGGCCGGTGCCGGTGGCGGTGAGGACGGGCCACAGGGATGCGCGGTAGTCGGTGATGAGGCGGCGGACGAGGGCCTTTCGGAGCTCTTCCTTGCCGCCGATCTGGCGCCAGAGGGTGGCGCGGGAGATGCCGGCGCGGTCGGCGACGTCGCCCATGGTGAGGCGGTCCCAGCCGGTCGTCCCGAGCAGGTCGGTGGCGGCGGCCAGCAGCTTCTCGTCCATCGTGGTCCTTCCGTGCGCGTCGCCGCGCCATCATCCCATGGGCCTGTATCCTAGGCCGCCGTGAAACATGGTGTTGCACGGTCTGGAACGGTCGGTATCATCGGGGCATGTCCCTTCGGCAACACCTGGTCGACACCACCCCTCTGCGGATCAGCCGCGACTTCCGCTGGCTCTACATCGGCCGCACCGGGCTCCTGGTGGGCGCCATGCTCACCGAGACCGCGCTGATCTGGCAGATCTACCAGCTCAGCGGCTCGAACCTCGCCGTGGGCGCGGCGGCCGCCTCGGGCGGCATCGGCATCGTCGCGGGACTCCTCGTCGGCGGCGTGCTGGCCGATCGCTTCGACCGGCGGCGCATCCTCGTCGGCGTGCGCGTGCCGGGGCTCATGGTCGCCTTGGCGCTCTTGATGAACGCACTGCAGGACGAGCCGCTGCTGTGGTTCCTGTTCGCGGCGGTCGTGGCGGACACGTTCCTCGCCGGGCTCAGCATCCCGGCCTCGTTCGCGGCCGTCCCGTCCCTCGTCGGCCAGGAGAACGTCGCCGCCGCGTCGGCCCTGAACGGCCTCACCGGCCAGCTCACCGGCGTCTTTGGACCGGCCCTCGCGGGGATCGTGATCGCCGCCGGCGGCACCGAGTGGTGCTACGCGCTCAACGTGGTCGGCTTCGTCGTCTTCGCGATCGCGATGATCTTCGTCGGCCCGATGCCGCCCGACCACGGCGGCGACGCGAAGGAGACCGACTCGTACTCGCTCAAGGACGCGTTCGCGTTCGTGCGGCGCAACAAGGTCGTGGCCGGGGTGCTGCTCATCGACATCATGCCAATGCTCTTCGCCTGGCCCAAGGGCCTGTTCCCGGCGCTCGCGACCGAGCAGTTCCACGGCGGCTCCGTGGCCTTCGGGTTGCTCTCGGCCGCCGCGGGGGTGGGCGCGTTCCTCGCCGCCGCCTTCAGCGGGCGGGTCACCAAGGCCGCCAAGCCCGGCCTGGTCGTGGTCATCGCCGCGAGCATGTGGGGCGCGGCGATGGTCGGCCTCGCGCTCTCGCCCTGGCTCGCACTGGGCCTGGTGTTCCTGGCGGTCTCGGGCGCGAGCGACCTCGTCTCCGAGGTGCTGCGCACGGGCCTGCTCCAGAACCACACGCCCGACCGGCTGCGCGGCCGCGTGACGAGCCTGTGGCTCGCCCAGGCGACCGTCTCGCCGGCGCTCGGCAACCTCCAGGCCGGCGCCCTCGCCGGACCGCTCGGCCTCGGCGGCGCGATCCTCGCCGGCGGCATCGCGTGCATCGCCGGCGTGGCGGTCGTGGGCTGGCGCCTCCCGGCGTTCCGGCGCGCGACGATGGAGGCGCCGCAGCGCGAGCCCGCGGCGGTCTAGGTGTTCTGTCTTGGGAGGTTGTGAACACCTCACCGGTTTATTGGGTGGGAACGGAGCGAGGGCCTTCTGGTTTGGTGTGCATCGCTGAATGACACGCCTGACCAGAAAGGCCCTCATGCCTCACTCTAACGCGCCCCTGACCGAGACCGGCAGACCACGTCTGGCCCGTTGCGTGGTCGATGACGGCTGGCCCGTGCGCCGCGCCGCCGAGCGCTTCCAAGTCGCCCCGGCGATCGCGTGGCGTTGGGCCGACCGCTACCGCCGGGCGAACGGGCCGGACAGCGACCGGTCTGATGCCGCAGGACAGGCCCTAAGTACGGGTTGTCGCCGTTGCCGATGCCGAGCACCGGCAGGTACATGCGCTCGCCGTCCGCGGTGAAGCCGTCGTAGACGATGTCGAACAGGTCCTGGATGCCGAAGGCGCGCAAGGCGTCCACCATCATGTGCGCGGCCTGGTTCGTGGCGGTCCGGTCGGTGGAGTTGAAGCTGCGCGACCAGTTCGGCTGCGTGCCGCTCGGCGCGCGGAAGCCCATGCTCGGCAGGTTCGACAGGCCCGACCGCCAGGCGCCGCTCACCGCGGCGCTCGCCTCGACGCGCAGGCCGCCGTCGACGAACGCCGCCACGTACCGCGCCGACCAGTCGCCGGTGCGCAGGAGCACCGTGCCCGCCGTGTCGACCACGGGCACGTCGGCGGCCATGTCGGCCAGCAGCGACGACAGCCGCTC
Organism: Glycomyces sp. NPDC049804; assembly: GCF_040674615.1. NCBI lineage: Bacteria > Bacillati > Actinomycetota > Actinomycetes > Glycomycetales > Glycomycetaceae > Glycomyces > Glycomyces sp. NPDC049804. The sequence continues at coordinate 112,997 of NZ_JBFAMQ010000007.1, read as the reverse complement.
GGTGAACTCGCCCATGTCGGTGCAGGCGGGCTCGGGCGGGCGCTGGCCGGTGCGGGCGTAGGCGGCCCAGCCGGAGACGTCGCCCTTGCCCACCGCGTGCGCCTCGAGCTGCTCGAACAGCTCGGGCGAGAGCAGGCGCAGCGTCACGCCGCCGTGGAAGCGGCGCAGGTGCAGCTCGAAGATGAGGCCGTCGCGGTACCAGCGGATCCACGGCCCGCCGTCGCCGCCGCGGATCTCGGGCGCGCCCAGCTCGCTCATCATGGTGCGCAGCACCTCGCGGAAGATGAGCGTGCGGTGCTGCTCGCCCTGGCGGCCGCGCTCGGCCGAGCGCAGGACCATGACCTCGATGGAGTAGAAGTCGGCGCGTCCCGCGACCGGGGTCTGGGGCGGGATCGAGTCGGCGATGGCGTTGCCGGTGTCGTAGCCGGTCTCGGCGCGCCACATGCCGATGTCGACCTCCGCGGAGCGCACCTGCCAGCCGAGGTCGGTCATGGCGCGCTGCAGGTCCGCCTTGTTCCAGCGCCCGAAGTCGGTCTTTCTCGCCCGGCGGAGCAGGTCGACGAGCTGCGCTTCACTGATCCGGTGTGTGCCGAGCATCCGTTACCGTGCCAATCCGTCCGTAGGTGGGGCTGCGGGCAAAGCCCGGCGTGCCACTGCGGTTAGGGTAGCCTTGCCTGCGGCAGCGGGTCGAGAGGTGAGGGTTGGCAGTTGTCCAATACTGTGCGGCAAGACACGCTTGTCAGCCTACTAGGCGGCAAGCGCGGTGCTTTCGACGCCACCGCCCCGGTGGTGGTGTTCATCCTCACCTGGTTGCTCACCGGTAACTCGATCGCTTGGGCCGCAGCGACTTCACTCCTGTCCGCCGGAGCGATCGCGATCGTCCGGCTCCGGCAGCGCCGCAAGCCCCGCGCCGTCGTCCTCGGCCTCCTCAGCGTCGCCGTCGCCTGCCTCATCGTCCTCTACACCGGTCGCGCGCAGGACATCCTCCTCCCCCGCATCGTCACCAACGCCGCCAGCGCCCTCGTCTGGGCCGGCTTCATCGTCTTCCGCCGCCCCCTCCTCGGCCTCATCGTCGGCGGCCTCCTCGGCCAGAAGACCCGCTGGCGCCGCGACCCCCACCTCCTCCGCGCCTACAGCGCGGCCTCCTGGGTCTGGGTGGCGATGTACGCCCTCCGCGTCGCGATCCTCACCCCGTTCTGGAACAGCGACGAAGCCCGCCTCGCCGTCGTCGCCGGCGGCCTCGCCCAGATCGCCCTCTCCTGGCCTCTCCTCGTCCTCTGCCTCATCATCAGCGGCTGGGTCATCCGGGTCGTCCTCCCCCCGGACCACCCCGGCATCCGGCATCCGGTCGACCCGGCCGAGACCCCGGAGCCGGAGAAGTCCGCGTCGTAACGCGGTTCCCTTCCGCCCCAAGCGAAACGAATTCCAGTCGGTTTTCCGACATTCGGCGTTTCACTGACCCGGATTCGTTGTGTGTACCAATACACTCAACTACATGGAAACCCGTAGTCAAGTTCTGTGGAATCCGCTACTCAGCGATCAGGACCTGGACGCACTCAAGCCGGAGGCGCGCGTCAACTGGTACCCGAAGGGCGCGACCCTGGTCAAGGCCGGCGAGCATTCCGACTATGTGGTCTATCTCCGCTCTGGACACGTGAAGTCCTGTACGAAGGACCCGCGCGCGATCTTCGGCATCCACGGCCCGGGCTCGATGATCGGCGACCTAGCGCCGCTGACGGGCGAGCCGAGGTCCGCCGACCTGGTGGCTCTGACGCAGATCGAGGTACTGCATATTCCCGGCGATGTCTATCTCAAACTGCTCCAGTCGAATCCGGACATCCACCTGGCCGTGACGCGTCGACTCGCGAAGAGGGTCCGGGAAATGGGCGAGGTGCAGGAGGAGTCGTTCCTCAGCAGCGAGCGTCGGCTCGCCCGCGCAATCCTGAGGATCATCGACTCCGGCATCGGCGCACAAAGCAAGAGCGGTCTCGTCATCGCCGGCTTCAGCCAATCGGACCTGGCCGACCTCGCCCGCGTCTCCCGCGAGTCGGTCTCTGGGGTGCTCAAGCAGTTCAAGGCCCTCGGAACCGTGACGACGGGACGGGAACGGTTCACCATCCACGACACCGCCGCGATCGAGGCGCTCGCCATGCGCCGCGACCGCTCCCTCATTTAGCTCCGAAACGGACTGATCCGCCATGCCAGACTTCGACCCCGAGATGATCGAGCTCGTCGCCACGATCGTCGGCTTGTTCGCGACGCTCGCCGCGACAGTGCTAGCGGCGATCCAAGTTCGGTGGATCAAGCGCGACAGGCTGGACGCGCAACGACTGGAAGCCCCTCCCGAGTCCTCGGACCGCCCGAAGCAAACGACAGATGGGAAACCAACGCAGTGAACCGCGTCCGGGGCGAGGTCTACAACGGCTTCAAACTGATCGAACTGCTCCGACAACATGTTCCATCGGACTTCGATCCGGAGGAGTTCGTCATCGCGGGCAGCGGGCGCCTGTGGGCGGGAGGCATCACTCCACGCTTGTCAGACCTCGACCTCCTCGTGCGGCCAGGTAGCGAAACCTGGAGACGCGCCATGGAAATCGCGTTCGAGCACGCGTTGATCTTCGACGCCGCGCCACTGCGGTCGAGCAAGTACACCGGCGACAAGATCGCGCGGCTGTACGGCGGGGTAATGGAAGTCTGCCAGACCTGGCTTCTACCCGGAAGCGACACCGAAGCGTTGCTCGAAAATGCGGACATCATCGACGGGCTGAAATACCTCCCGCTGGCAGAAGTGATGGCCTACAAGCTGTGGCTGAACCGGAGGAAGGACCGGGCCGATCTCAAGGCCATCCGCGAGTACCTCAGCGCCCGCCATTCGATTCCCCATCTTGACGCCGCCTTATGCCATGCTGTCCATCAACTGCGCATCATCGAGGAGGTCGCCGTGGGAATCCCACCGCACTCAGAAACCGAAGCCGCCCTTGACGAGCTCACGAAGCAGATAGATCATGCCCGCGCCAACGTCGCGCATGCCGACACGAAGGCCGCCCTGCTGGCCGCAGGCGCGATTCCGGTGGCGGCATTGTTGTTCGCCGCGCCGTCGTTAACCGAGCGCGTCAGCGTCTTCAGCGTTCTGGGCTGGGCAGCGGCCGCATCGATGCTCATGGGAATCGGCTTCCTCGGGGCGGCCGTGTGGCCCCGGATCTCGGGGCGCACCGGCATTCGAGCGGGCGCCCGGCGCTCGCCTGAAGCGATCATCGAGACCGCGCTGCAGACCTCGACCGACCCGAAACGGCAGCTGCAAGATTCCGCCGAGGAACTCTCGATGCTGGCTACCCTGGCGCTCAGCAAGTTCCGAAAAGTGCGCGCCGCCATGACCTGCTTCGCCATAGCCGGACCGCTCATGGCGATCGCGGCGATCGGGTTCGCTGTTTCCGGCTTAGGGTCAGGCGATGCGTTCCTGGAGCTTCGCCGTGAAGAGGTCCGGGAACTGGAGGTTCCAGATGTGGCCCGCTTCGGGGATGAGGTCGAGGCGGGCGTTGGGGAGTGTTTCGGCGAGTTCCTTTGCGGGGGCGATGTTCTCTTTGTCCTTGGTGCCGCAAAGGATGAGGGTGGGGGTCTTGAGGTCGGCGAGGCGGGGGCGGAGGTCGAGGGCGGCGAGTTCGGCGAGGCCGGTGAGGAAGGCGTGCTTGCCGGCGGTGCGGAGGTCGGCTTTCGCCTGCGGTCGGCGTTCGGGGCGGCCGCCGGCGTACATGCCCGACATGAGGGCGACGATCATGCCGGTCGGCATCAGGCGCATGAGGTTGCGCTGGAGGGCGACGCCGGGAGCGTGGGCGGTGCCGCCGGAGAGGGTGAGGCTCGCGATGCGGACGGGGTCGTCGAGGGCCGCGAGCATGGCGACGGTGGCGCCGACGGAGATGCCGACGAGGTGGACGGGTTCGGATTCGGCGGCGATGAGTTCGGCGACGGCGAAGGCCGCGGGTTCGAGGCCGAAGGGACCGGGTGCCTCGCCGTGGCCGGGAAGGTCGGGGGCGAGGACCTTGTGGCGCTCGGCGAGCGCCGCGATCTGGGGCTGCCAGGCGCGGGAGCTCGAGCCGAGGGCGTGGACGAGGACGATCACGGACATCAGGGGCTCCTCAGTGGGTGCTGCGGGATCCCTGTGACAGTAGTGGACGGGTGCGACATCCAGGCCTCGCGAATCACCGCGCAGTCGCCGGGTTTCAGGGAGAGCGCCGGGGACCAGCCGGTGCCCCTCAGGAGGTTGCGGCCGGTCGCGGGAATTCGACAGGGTCGTTGCCGTGGTTGATGGCGAAGACGTACGTGCGGCCGTCCGGGTGGGAGCGGCGGACTAGTTCGAGGCCGGCCGCCGCGTCGGGGAAGTCGCCCCCGACGCCGAGGTCCGCGAGGAACGGGTCGAGGTCGGCGAGGCGGGACGATTGGCAATCGCATGCAACTTGGCGACCACTGAACAAGATGAAAAGTCTCCGAGCGTTTCCAACCCGCAAGGCAGTGGCGTCGGTCGATACCTTCAAGGGCGCTGGCGGTAGGGCGGGAGGCCCCGCTTGTACGCGTCCCAGAGGCTGCGCATGACGAAGATCTTCTCGTCGAGCTCGTCGTCGGTCGAGAGCACGCGGCCCGAGTACGGCGCCTGCAGCCGCCACGGCTTCTGCTCGGGGTCGAGCAGGTACACCACGGGCACCGTGCGGCTGGCGCGGCGCTCGGCCCTGATGTCGGCGATGTCGGTCCAAGCCGCGAACCGCTCGATGTGCTTCTGGGAGGCAACGGCTTTGAGCGGATGGATGCCGCGCTCGTCGAGCACCACCCCGCGGTTGCGCGCGCCCGCGTACGCGGCCCCCAGCGCGACCGCGATCGCGAAGAGGAACAGCGCCAGCAGCGTGTAGTGGTACCAGCGGCCGATCGCGAGCATGTACGCGGCGGCGGGGACGAGCGCGGCGACGAACGAGAAGGCGGAGAGGAAGAGCGCCCGGCCGAGCACCTGGCGCGTCGTAGGACGGAATGTGATCTTGACGGCCACGTCCACCCCCACCAGGCTCGCACCGCTGCTCTTGAGCTGATCGTGCCACGTTCGACGGGCGCGTCAAGCGACAATCCGACAGAAACCGGACCGGCCACTTTGCGTCCCCCGTGCCCGGGTGTGTCAGGCTGGTGCCATGACGAGCACCGACGCCTCCACCGGTCCCCTCCGCGCCACCCGGCGCACCGCCCGCAGGCTGCGGGTACGCCGCCCGGCGGCGGTCACCGGCGCGGCCTTCGTCGCCTGGCTGACCGTGATCCCGATCTCCGTGGCGCTCATGGTCGAACGCCCGGTCTGGGGCGTCGCCTCCACCGTCCTCGGCCTCGCGCTCCTCCTCGCGCCGGTCGCGGTCTCCATGTGGGCCTGGCGCTCCGGCATCGACGTCACCAGCGAGGGCATCGCGATCCGCGGCATCTTCACCAGCCGCACCATCGCCTGGAAGCACATCGACGGCTTCGCCACCGGCAACGAGGGCGTCGCGGCCATATTGGACGACCAGTCCCAGGTCCGCCTCGACCCCCTCAAGCCCGAGAACCTCCCCCAAGTCCTCGCCATCGGCGGCCAAGAGCTCCGCGAGGACGGGTCGGAGGACTAGTAGCCGTCGACCACGACGTTCTCGAGGGGTTCGCCTGCAGCGAAGCGGTGGATCTGGGGGCCGACTGGAGCGTAGGCGCGGTCGAGGGTGCCGTCCACTGAGGCACCCGCGTGCGGAGTGATGAGGGCGCCTTCGAGGTCCCAGAGCGGATGGTCGGCGGGCAGGGGCTCGGGGTCGACGACGTCGACCGCGCAGCGGAGGCGACCGGAGGCGACCTCGGCGACGAGGGCGTCGGTGTCGACGATCGGGCCGCGCGCGGCGTTGACCAGGAGCGCGCCGTCCTTCATGTGCGACAGGAACTTCGCGTCCACCAGACCGCGGGTGGCGTCGGTGAGCGGGAGGATCAGGATCACCACGTCGAAGCCCGGCAGGAGCTCGCCGATCCGGTCGATCGCGTGGACGCCGGGGCGGGCGCGGCGGGCGACCTTCTCGACCTCCGCGCCGAGCACGGTCAGGACCTCGGCGACCTTCTCGCCGATATCGCCGGCGCCGACAATGAGGGCGCGCTTGCCCACGACCGTGGTGGTCCACTCGACCTTCCACTCGTGGCGGGTCTGCTTGCGGGCGAACACGTCGAAGCCGCGCATCGAGGCGATGACCGCACCGACGGTCCATTCGGCGGTGACGCCGGTGTGCACACCGCGCGCGTCGCACAGGGTCACGCCCGGCGGGACGGCCGGGACCCAGACCTCGGCGCCGGCGCTGAGCAGCTGGATCGCCTTGAGCGAGGTCATCTCCTTGAGCGGGGTCGTGACCTTTGACTGGGCGAGGAACGGCGGCACCCAGAAGTCGAGGGACGCCGGATCGGAGGGGTAGTCGCCGCGCCCGTCGTAGACCTCCACGTCGACGCCGTCGGGCAGCGGGCCGAGCAGAGCGCGGCCCTCCTCGTGCGCGATCCAGACCTTCACGCTCACGTCCTTCCCCTCGGATTCGCTATATCCTATAGGATCTTGGATTTCGGGCGGCAGGGGTTAGTCCCGCGTGATCCGGGGAACCGGCAGGGCGTGGAAAACAGCGCCGCTGCAGCGTCGGCCCGAAGCTATAGTCTTGGGGCCATGCGCAGGTTGCTCTCGGCCGCGGCCGCCACCGCCGCCGCACTCACGCTCGCATCGTGCTCCTTCGGCGAGCCCCCCGAGCCCGAGACCGGCGAGCCGCCGAACCTCCCCACCCCGAGCGGCGAAGCCCAAGAGCAGACCTCGTTCATGGACGTCGTCGCCGAAGGCCTCGAAGTCCCCTGGGGCCTCGACTTCCTCCCCGACGGCACCGCGATCGTCGGCGAGCGCGCCACCGGCCGCATCCTCACCATCGCCGTCGCCGAAGACGGCACCACCGGCGAACCCGAGGAACTGCGCACCGTCGACATCGCCGACACCGGCGAAGGCGGCCTCCTCGGCCTCGCCGTCTCCCCCGACTTCGACACCGACCAGGCGATCTACGCGTACTACACCACCGACACCGACAACCGCATCGCCAGGATCGACACCGCCTCCGACGCCGCCCCCGAACCGATCCTCACCGGCATCCCCGCCGCCCCCGACCACAACGGCGGCGCCCTCGACTTCGGCCCCGACGGCTTCCTCTACGCCGCCACCGGCGACGCCGGCGACGGCAACGCCGCCCAGAACCCGGATTCACTGAGCGGCAAAATCCTCCGCATCACCACCGACGGCGAACCCGCCGAAGGCAACCCCACCGCCGACTCCCCCGTCTACAGCCTCGGCCACCGCAACGTCGAAGGCCTCGCCTGGAACCCCGCCGGCCGGCTCTACGCCACCGAGTTCGGCCAGGACGTCGCCGACGAGATCAACCTCATCGAACCCGGGAGCAACTACGGCTGGCCCTTCTTCGAGGGCACCGACACCGACGACGCCTACGCCGACCCGGCCCTGACCTGGGAGCCCTTCGAGGCCTCCTGCGCCGGCGCGGTCTTCCTCGAGGACACCCTCGTCACCGCCTGCCTGCGCGGCCAGCGCCTCTGGATGGTGCAGTTCGACGAGACCGGCGTGCCCGCGGCCGAGCCGCAAGCGACGGCCGTCAACGAGTTCGGTCGGCTACGATCGGTCGCCATGGGTCCCGACGGGATGCTCTGGGTGACGACCTCCAACCGCGACGGCCGCTGCGACGAGGACCGCGGCTGCACCCCCGACGAGGCCGACGACCGGATCCTCCGGTTCTCCACCAGCTACGCGGCCCAGGGAAGGGTCTGAGCCGCGACGTACCCACCTCCCAAGCCGCACGAGGAAGGCGCTAGATGAACGACCGGCTCGCCGCCGCACTGCACCGCATCCAGGGCGCCGCCCGGACCGCCGGGAGGCACGCGGCATCCCTCTGGCGCAGATCAAGGGCGGGCTGGGCGCGGCTGCGTCGCTCGGAGCGGGCGCGGCGGTTCGCCCTGGTCGCCGCCGTCTTCATCGTCGGCGTCGGCGCGGCCGCGGGCGGCCTCGCGCTCGTGGGCGGCACCAAGGCCGACATCGGGCCGTTCGACACCACGGTCTCGCTGCACCCCGACATCAGCGGCGAGACCAAGGTGACGATCCCGCCGCTCGGCGACGTCATCTTCGACAGCCACGACGGCCCGGTCGGCCTCAACCTCAGCCTCGACTCGGTCGATCCCGAAGAGGCGCAGGACATCATCAACACCCCCGGCGGCGTCACCAGCGCTTCGAAGAGCCTCGCCTCCGACGTCACGGACGCGGTGGTGCGGGTCGTCGTCGAGGCGCTCGCGATCGTCACCCTCTGCGGTCTCCTGGTGGGCGCCCTGGCGTTCCGCACGATGCGGCGCGCGCTGCTCACCGGGCTCACCTCGCTGGCGGTGACGGCGGCCCTGATGGGGTACGCGGCCGCGACGCTGCGCGCCGAGTCGATCTCGCAGCCGCGCTACGAGGGCCTGCTGGCGTACGCGCCCAGCGTGGTGGGCAACGCCGAGGACATCGCGCAGAACTACGAGGAGTACGTCGCGAACCTGCAGAAGTTCGTCACGAACATCTCCGAGTTCTACGCGTTGGCGATGGACATGCCGCAGCTGGGCATCCAGGACGACTCGATCCGGGTCCTCCACGTCTCCGACATCCACCTGAACCCCTCGGCCTGGCACCTCATGGAGTCGGTGGTCGAGCAGTTCGACATCGACGCGGTGGCCGACACCGGGGACTTGAACGACTGGGGCTCGGAGCAGGAGGCCGAGATCTTCTCGCGGGGCGTGGAGCAGATCGACGCGCCGTACGTGTTCGTCAAGGGCAACCACGACTCGGTGACGACGGTGGCCGCGCTCTCGGCGTACGACAACGTGATCGTGCTCGACGGCGAGGTGCGGGAGATCGCGGGCCTGGAGTTCGCCGGGGTCGCCGACCCGCGGTTCACGCCGGACAAGGGCGCGCAGCCGTCGAGCGAGTACGCGCAGCAGATGCTCACCGAGTCGGGCGAGCGGCTGCAGCAGGCGATCGTCGACGCGGGCGGTGCGGATGTGGCGATGGTGCACGAGCCGCCGATGGCGGTACCGCTCACGGGCGCGGTGCCGCTGGTCTTGGCGGGGCACACGCACGAGCGGGCGGTACAGGACCTCGGCGAGGGCACCACGCTCATGGTCGAGGGCTCGACGGGCGCGGCGGGGCTGCGGAACTTCCAGTCCGAGGACCCGATGCGCATGGAGATGGACGTGCTGTACTTCGACCCGGTCACGAAGGCGCTCACCGCGTACGACTCGATCTCGGTCGGCTCGGGGACGGAGACGGACGTGACGCTCGACCGCACGGTGATCCCGGCCGAGGAGCAGGTCGACGGGGGCGAGATCCAGAGCGGGACGCAGCCGACTGCGCCGCAACAGGATTGAGGCCGCCATTGAGCCCGACGCACATTCTGAGGTCTTCTTGAGTTGACCCGGGGTTCAGTCCGAGTCGCGCCGGATTCACTCATCGCGTTCCCGACGAACAGGAGCGCCGATGCGCGAGACAGGCTTGCCGACTGACGCCAGGGACGAGGGCCGGCTGCGCCGCACCGCGAGCGCGCTGCACTCGTTCAACCGGTTCGAGATCAAGTACCTCCTCCCGTACGACGAGGTGCCGCGGCTGCGCGAGGAGCTGGCCGCGCGCATGGAGTCGGACCCGTTCACGACCCGCGGCGGGCACCCGGTGTGCAGCCTCTACTACGACTCGGCCTCGCTGCGGTACTACTGGGAGAAGATCGAGGGCCTGCGGTTCCGCCGCAAGCTGCGGGTGCGCGCCGACGGCGAGCGGCACGAGCTCACCGATGACTCCCCGGTGTACGTCGGCGGCCTACAAAGTTGTACGAGTGCCTGTTCGGCTCCGGTGCCGCCCTCGACGCGGTCGACACCGCGCAGGCTGCGGCAGCGCTGAACGGCGCCGATGTCGGCGGACCGAGTTCCTGGCAGGGGAGCTCGCCGCGGAGTGAGACGAAGGCCCTGGCACAGCATGATGCCAGGGCCTTCGTCACGCGCGTTTCAGCCGGTGAGGGCCGGGCCGAGGATCAGGGCCGCCACCGAGAAGTAGATGAGCAGGCCGGTCGCGTCGCACAGCGTCGAGACCATCGGCGCCGAGACGAGCGCCGGGTCGATGCCGACTTTCTTCGCCAGCAGCGGCAGCAGTGAGCCGACGAACGTCGACCAGGTGCAGATGACCAGGAGCGTCACCGCGATGATGAGCCCGATGTCCCAGCCGTAGACGAACCCGACCACCGGCCCGCCGACGATCGCGAGCATCGACCCGAGCAGGAACCCAACCCGCGACTCGCGCCAGGTGATCCTGAACGCGTCGGAGAACCGCACCTCGCCGACGGCCATGGCGCGGATGATCGTCACGGACGCCTGCGAGCCGGAGTTGCCGCCCGTACCGGTCAGCAGCGAGATGAAGACCGCCAGCACCGTGACGTTCGCCAGGTAGGTCTCGTAGTAGTTGAGCACCGTCACCGTGAGCGAGGCCGAGACGGCGAGCACGAGCAGCCACACCGCGCGCTTGCGCGCCAGCATGAACACGCCCGCCGAGAGGTACGGCCGCTCCAGCGGCTCGGCCGCACCGGCCAGGGTCGCGTCCTCGGTGTCCTCGGCCTCGAGGATCTCCATGGCGTCGTCCCAGGTGATGAGGCCGACAAGGCGCTCTTCGTGGTCCACGACGGAGAGCGCGTTGAGGTTGGCCTCCTGGATGAGGCGGGCCGCCTCCTCCTGGTCGGTGTCGGTGGAGACCTGGTAGTGCTCGTCCGCGATCAGCTCGTGGACGGGCGTGTCGGGGTCGGCGCTCACGAGGTCGGCGAGGGTGACGGTGCCGAGGAGCTTGCGGTGCCCGTCCGTCACGGGCAGCACGTCGAGGTGCCGTGGGCGCTCGCGCAGGTGGCGAATGCGTTCGATCGCGGCGGCCGCGGTCATCGAGGCGCGCAGCGACACGTAGTCGGGGGTCATGATGCGCCCGGCCGACTCGGGCTCGTACCCGAGGAGCTGGGCGGTGGTGCGCCGGTCGGCGGCGCTCAGCTGGGACTGGAAGCGGGTCGCGACCTTGGCGGGCATCTCGTCGAAGAGCTTGGCCCGGTCGTCGGCCTCCATCGAGTCGAGCAGTTCCCGCACGAACTCGGTCTTCAGCCCGTCGATCAGCTCCTGCTGGTGGACGGTGTCGAGCTCTTCGAAGACGGCCAGCGCGCGGTCCTTCGGGAGGAGCCGGAACCGCAGGGCCTGCTCGGCGAGGTCCATGCGGGGCAGTTCTTCGGCGAGTTCGACGGTCGAGGTGTCGGCGAGTTCCAGACGGAGTGCCGCGAGCTCGTCTACCGCCGCGGGCGAAATGGGCTGGATGACCTGAGCCATGTCAGCCACCTCCTAAAACACGAGGAAAGGGCCGTGCCCTTGAACCCGCGTAAGGAAGTGCAGGTCAGCCCGTCCGCTCCAATGTAAGAGGACGCGAGGCACGGTAAAAGGAAAATGGGAAGAACGCGTCGGTATCTCGACTGGATCCGGGGTCGTCACCCATGGCCCTCACCTCCTCGGGTCGCGGCTTTGCCTAGCGCGGTCAAGGGTAGCAATCCTCTGTGAACAACATCGCTCTCTGGGGTGCCCAAAGACTCGCGGCTCACACTGGGACTGAACGGACATTGACATCCACCCGTACGAAACGTGACTCCTGGCTTACAGGCAAGAATGCGCCTGGGTACAGGTGGGTTCCTGGTTCAGCGGGCCGAGCCGGGTTTCACCGGTACCGTTCCGGGTGAATCGAGCCGTCTGAGCGTGCGAGCGTCGTTTGAACCGCGGCGGGCCGACCCTGCTTCCCCGACGGTTGCCCGACAGCGAAGCGAAGAAGTTCCGGTACGCCGAATGGCAGTCGCGCAGCGCCTGCTGCAACGGCACACTCGATACCTCGGCCAGCCAGGCCCTCTCCGGAGTGCGCTTCGCCGCCGTGATCAACCGCTTGTCGAGCTCTGCCGTCGTCGGGAGTGGCTTACCCTCGGCATGCGCGCTGCGACGAGCCGCGACCGCGTCGTTGTATACCGTTCGAACACATCCGAAGACACGCGCCAACGACTTGCGTTGCGACGCGGTCGGATACACACGAAACCGATACCTGAGCAGCACACCTGGATCAACGACCACGCCCCACAAACCGAAACGGACTCGCGGGCATGAGCGTGCTCACAGGCTTGTCGCCCTTGGCATGCCGCAAGGACCGACATGCGCTGAACCAGAGCGCGTCGAGGGCCGGGCGGTGCGCACCGCCCGGCCCTCTCGTCGTCGTTAGCTCAGCTTGTCGATGATGATCTGGCGGACCGTGCCAGCGTCGGCCTGGCCCTTGGTGGCCTTCATGACCGCGCCGATGAGGACGCCGGCGGCGGCGTGGGTGCCACCGCGGATCTTGTCGGCGACGGCCGGGTTGGCGGCGATGGCCTCGTCCACGGCCGCTTCGAGCGCGCCCGTGTCGGAGACGACCTCGAGGCCGCGCTTGGCGGCGACGTCGGCCGGGGAGCCCTCGCCGGCGAGCACGCCGTCGATGACCTGGCGGGCCAGCTTGTCGTTGAGGCGCCCGTCGTCGACCATGCCCTGGAGCTCGGCGACCTGCGCGGGCGTGATGGCCAGCGCGCCGAGCTCCTCGCCGGACTCGTTGGCGCGGCGGGAGAGCTCGCCGAGCCACCACTTGACGGCGCCGGACGGCGTGGCGCCGGCGGCGACGGTAGCCTCGATGAGCTCGACCGCGTCGGCGTTGACGACCGACTGCATCTCCTTGTCGCCCAAGGACCATGCGGCCTGGAGGCGCTCGCGGCGCTGGCGCGGGGGCTCGGGCAGGGAGGCGCGGAGCTCCTCGACCCATTCGCGGGACGGCTCCATGACGGCCAGGTCGGGCTCGGGGAAGTACCGGTAGTCGGTGGCCTCTTCCTTGGAGCGGCCGGGGCTGGTGGTGCCGTCGCCTTCGTGGAAGTGGCGGGTCTCCTGGATGATCTTCTCCCCCGCGTCGAGGAGCGCGGACTGGCGGCGCACCTCGAAGCGGACGGCGCGTTCGACCGAGCGCAGTGAGTTGACGTTCTTGGTCTCGGTGCGGGTGCCCCACTCGTCGCCGGGCTTGTTCAGCGAGAGGTTGACGTCGCAGCGCAGGGAGCCCTGCTCCATGCGGACGTCGGAGACGCCGAGGGAGCGGACGATGTCGCGCAGTTCGGCGACGTAGGCGCGGGCGACCTCGGGGGCGAGGGCACCGGTGCCGGGGACGGGCTTGGTGACGATCTCCACGAGCGGGATCCCGGCCCGGTTGTAGTCCACGAGGGACTCGGTGGCGCCGTGGATGCGGCCGGTGGCGCCGCCGACGTGGAGGGTCTTGCCGGTGTCCTCTTCGAGGTGGACGCGCTCGATCTCGATGCGGTAGTCCTTGCCGTCCACGACCACGTCGACGTAGCCGTTCTCGCAGAGCGGCTCTTCGTACTGGCTGGTCTGGAAGTTCTTCGGCATGTCCGGGTAGAAGTAGTTCTTCCGGGCGAAGCGGGTCCACTCGGCGATGTGGCAGTTGAGGGCCAGGCCGATCTTGATGGTGGCCTCGACGGCGGCCTTGTTGGCGACCGGGAGGGCGCCGGGCAGGGCCAGGCACACCGGGCAGGTCTGCGTGTTGGGCTCGGCGCCGAAGGCGGTGGAGCAGCCGCAGAACATCTTGGTGTTCGTGTCGAGTTCGATGTGGGTCTCGAGGCCGAGGACGGGCTCGTAGGTCTCGACGGCCTTGTCGTAGTCGTTCAGCTTGGTCATCCCGGCTACTTCCCTTCAGTCTCGGGCGCGGTGTCGGCGAGCAGGGTGTCCTGGGTGGACTCCAGGGCGGCCGCGACGCGGTAGGTGATGTCGTCGCCCATGACCGGGCCCATGACCTGCAGGCCTACGGGCATGCCCTCGGAGAGGCCGACCGGCACGGAGACGCCGGGGCCGCCGTAGAGGTTGGTCGGGATCGTGTAGAGGTCGGCGAGGTACATCTGGTACGGGTCGCCGGTGCGCTCGCCGAACTTGAAGGCGATGAACGGCGTGGTCGGGCTGATGATGGCGTCGACCTGCTCGAAGGCCTTCTCGAAGTCCTGCTTGATGAGGGTGCGCACGAGCTGGGCCTTGCCGTAGAACGCGTCCACGTACCCGGCGCTGAGCGCGTAGGTGCCGAGGATGATGCGGCGCTTGACCTCCGGGCCGAACCCGGCCTCGCGGGTGAGGCTCATGACCTCTTCGAGCGAGTGCTGCCCGTCGTCGCCGGCGCGCAGGCCGTACCGGACGCCGTCGTAGCGGGCCAGGTTGGAGGAGGCCTCGGACGGGGCGATGAGGTAGTAGGTGGGCAGCGCGTAGGAGAAGGACGGGCAGGAGACCTCGACGATCTCGGCCCCGAGCTTCACGAGCTGCTCGACGCCGGCCTCGTAGGCGGCGATGACGCCGGCCTCGGCGGCGTCGGCGCCCTCGGCGAACTCCTTGACGACGCCGAGCTTGAGGCCCGAGAGGTCGCCGTTCGCGCCGGCCTTGGCGGCGGCGACGACCGGCGGGACGGGCGCGTCGATCGCGGTGGAGTCGCGCGGGTCGTACCCGGAGATGACCTCGTGGAGCAGCGCGCCGTCGAGGGCGTTGCGGGACACCGGGCCCGGGGTGTCGAGCGAGGATGAGAAGGCGATGAGCCCGAAGCGGGAGTTGGACCCGTAGGTGGGCTTGGCGCCGAAGGTGCCGGTGACGGCGCCGGGCTGGCGGATCGAGCCGCCGGTGTCGGTGCCGATGGCGAGCGGGGCCATCTTGGCGGCGACGGCCGCGGCCGAGCCGCCGCCGGAGCCGCCGGGGATGCGCCCGGTGTCCCACGGGTTGAGCGTCTTGCCGAACGCCGAGTACTCGGTGGAGGAGCCCATGGCGAACTCATCCATGTTCGTCTTGCCGAGGATCGGCATCTTCGCGGCCTTGATGCGCTCGGTGATCGTCGCGTCGTACGGCGGGATCCAGCCTTCGAGGATCTTCGAGGCGGCGGTGGTCGGCAGGCCCTTGGTGACCACGACGTCCTTGACGGCTACGGGCACGCCGGCGAGCGGGCCGAGCTCCTGGCCGGCGGCGACGGCGGCGTCGACCTCGGCCGCGGTGGCGAGCGCGCCGTCGCGGTCGACGTGGAGGAACGCCTTGATGGTGCCGTCGACGGCGGCGATGCGGTCGAGGAACGCGGTGGTGACCTCGACGGAGGTGAGGCGGCCCTCGCGGATGTCCGCGGCCAGCTCGGCGGCGGTCTTGTCGATGATGCGGCTCACGGCTAGGCCTCCTCGTCCAGGATGCGCGGGACGCGGAAGCGGTCCTCGGCGGTGTCGGGGCCGCCGGCGAGCACGGCGTCGCGGGGCAGGGACGGCTGGGGCTGGTCTTCCCGGAAGACGTTCACGAGCGGCACCGCGTGCGAGGTCGGCTGTACGCCGTCCGTGTTCACCTCGGCGAGCGTCTTCATCGATTCGAGGATGACGTCGAGCTGGCCGGCGAAGGCGTCGAGCTCGTCATCGGTGACTTCGAGGCGGGCCAGCCGCGCCAGGTGCGCGACTTCCTCGCGTGAAATCGTACTCACGACAGGTGTTTCCTAACGGTTACTAGCTGCGGGAAGACCAGTCGAGTCTAGGCCGTGCGCGGTCGGCGCCAGAGGCGGGCACCGCCCAGTGTGGGACTCGCGGACCGGGGCGCGGCGGGGGTGTGACGCACGGATCGCGAAAATCGATCGACACGGATCGAGTGACCTGGATACGACCCCCTAGCCACTGGACATGTGACGTGATACTCTTTCGTCACTGGTTCGGAACGGGTTTCCTGGTTTCCTTTCTGTTTCCTTGCTAAGAACGAGTCGGTGGGTGTTCCGACTTGTGGTGGTGTTCTCGAGCCAGTACAGGCCCCGGGCTTAGGCCCGGGGCCTGGTTCTTTGTATGGACTACAACGCATTCCCACTAGACGCGAATGCGCTCACTCGATCATTCCCCGACTCGTCGATGTCGCCGTGCCAAGCGCGCCAGAGAGCCGCGTAATGGCCGTCGAGCGCGATCAACTCGTCGTGACTCCCCAATTCGGCGACCCGTCCGTCTTCGACCACGGCGATGCGGTCGGCGTCGTGCGCGGTGTGCAGCCGGTGCGCGATCGCGATCACGGTGCGCCCCTCGAGGACCGCCGCGAGTGCCCGTTCGGTGTCGCGGGCCGCGCGCGGGTCGAGCATCGCGGTGGCCTCGTCGAGGATCACCACATCGGGGTCGGCCAGGATGATCCGCGCCAGCGCGATCTGCTGCGCGCTGGCCGCGTCGAGCTCCCGGTTCTTGCCGCCCAGCGGCGTGTCGAGTCCTTCGGGCAGGTCGAACGCCCAGTCCGCCCCGACAGCGGCGAGGGCGTCGTCGAGCTCCTG
Source organism: Glycomyces sp. NPDC049804 (assembly GCF_040674615.1). Taxonomy (NCBI): domain Bacteria; kingdom Bacillati; phylum Actinomycetota; class Actinomycetes; order Glycomycetales; family Glycomycetaceae; genus Glycomyces; species Glycomyces sp. NPDC049804. The sequence continues at coordinate 96,535 of NZ_JBFAMQ010000007.1, read as the reverse complement.
GTCGGTGGCCTCGGCCCTGGCGAGGATCAGGTTGTCGCGCAAGGAGGCCGTGAAGACGTGGTGCTCCTGGGTCACGAGGGTGACGCGCTTGCGGCGCTCGTCGAGCGGGAGCGCGGCGACGTCGACGCCGCCGATCGCGGCGCGGCCCTCGCGGGGCACGTCGGACCCGGAGATGAGGCGCGCGAGTGTGGACTTGCCCGCGCCGGAGGGGCCGACGACGGCGAGGCGCTGCCCGGCCGGGACGCTGAGGGTGACGCCGTGGAGCACGTCGCGCGGGCTGGTCGGGTAGGCGTACCGGACTTCCGTGAGGTCGACGGTGCCGTCCGCGGGCCGCTCGGCGGTGGCGTTCGCCTCGGCGTCCTCGGCCTCGGCGACGCCCTCGATGCGGGACATGGCGGCGAAGCCGCGCTGGACCTTCTCGACCCACATGAGGATGTGGTCGATCGGGAACATGATCTGGCGGGTGAGGACCGCGCAGGAGGCGACGGTGCCGAGGGTGACCTCGCCGTTGAAGTAGAACGCGCCGCCCACGAGCAGCACGGCCGCGGTCGGCAGCGCGTACGCGGCGTCGAGGAACGGGAAGTAGACGCTGCGCAGGAACAGCGTGTAGCGGGCGGCCTTCCAGTGCTTGGCGACCGTCGCGTCGCCGGCGGCGTCGCGCTGCGCGCCGAGCCGGTAGGCCTCGGTGGTGCGGGCGCCGTCGGCGGACGCGCCGATGGTGTCGCCGATGGTGGACTCGGCCTCGCGCTCGGCGAGGTAGCCGTTGCGGCCGCGCTTGAGGTACCAGCGGGTGCCGGTGAGCAGCGGCGGGACCACGACGAGCATGCACAGGCCGAGCAGCGGGCTGGCGATGAGCATGGCGCCGAAGAAGACCAGGACCTTGAGGATCGAGACGGTGACCTGCGGGAGGCCGTCGCGGAACAGGACCCCGGCCTCGGGCACGTCCGCGGAGGAGCGGGTCATGAGGTCGCCGGAGCCGGCCTGCTCGACCACGGGCATCGGCAGGCGCAGGGCGCGCTCGACGAACTGGACGCGCATGCGGGCCGAGAGCCGCTCGCCGAGGCGGTAGGAGACGTACGTGCCGGCCCAGGTGAAGCCCACGACCGCCACGATCGAGGCGACGATGCCGAGCGCGAGCCGGTCGACCTCGTTGGCGCCGGAGCCCGCGGCGAGCTCGTCGAGCATGTCCCCCAGCAGGATCGGGGCGACGGCGGCGGCGACCGCGGCCACCAGGTGCAGGCCCACGGCGGCGGTCGCGCGGCGCTTCTCGGAGGCGAGGAGCCGGAAGAACGCGCGGCGGACCGTCCGGGTGTCGGCGATCGGCAGTTGGTTCGTCCTCTTGTCGGCCGTCATGACTCTCCTCGGGTGACGAGTGCGCGGTAGTCGGCGTGGGCGGCGATGAGTTCGCGGTGCGTGCCGTGGGCGATGACCTTGCCGCCCTGGAGGAACGCGACCTTGTCGGCGCGGCCGAGCCACAGCGGCGAGGTGGTGGCGACGGCGGTGGCGCGGCCGCCGCGGGTCTCGGCGAGGCGCTCGACGATGCGGGCCTCGGTGTGCGAGTCGACCGCGGAGGTCGGCTCGTGCAGGAGCAGGGCCTCGGGGTCGGCGGCGATGGCGCGGGCGAGGCGCAGCCGCTGGCGCTGGCCGCCGGAGAGGGTGCGGGCCTGGTTGTCGACCTCGGTGTCGAGGCCGTCGGGGAGGGCCTCGATGACGTCGTGCGCGGAGGCGGCCTCGATGGCGGCCTCCACCCGGTCGCGGCCGTCCAGCGCGGCGACGGCGGCCGCGACGGTGCCCGCGAAGAGGTACGCGTCGTGGTCGGCGACGAGCACGCGGCGGCGCAGCTCGTCGCGGTCGAGCTGCGCGACGGGCACGGTGCCGAAGCGCGCTTCGGACTCGGTGAACCCGCCGATGCGGTCGAAGATCGCGGCGACCTGCTCGGAGTCGGAGGAGGCGACGGCGAGGAGTTCGCCGCCCGCGACGGTGAGGCCGGACTCGGGGTCGTGCAGCTCGGCGCCTTCGCGCGGGCCGGGCGTGGTCTCGGCGGGCGCTTCGCGCTCGGGGGTGTTGAGGAGCTCGCAGACCTTGCCGGCGGCGACGCGGCCCTCGATGATGCGGTAGGTGCAGCCGATGAGCCAGTGGACGGGCAGCAGCAGCGCGCCGGTGTACCCGAACGCGGCGACCATCTGGCCCGGTGTGAGGTCGCCGGAGGCGACTTGGCGTCCGGCGATCCAGATGACGACGCCGAGGAGGATCGCGGGTGTGCCCTCGCCGAGCGAGTTGAGCCAGGCGGTCGGCCCGGCGACCTTGTACCCGGCCGAGCGCAGGGCGTCGGAGTCGCGCCGGTAGGAGGCGTTGAAGCGGGCCTCGCCGCCGATGCCGCGCAGGACGCGCAGGCCGGAGACGATGTCGGAGGCGCGCTCGGTGATGTCGCCGACGCGCTCGCGGTACTGCTCTTGGCGGTCTTGGAGGCGGGTGAGCAGCGGGCCGGTGATGAGGCCGACGATGATCACGCCGATGAAGATGGTGGCGCCCAGGGCGACCGAGGTGTTGAACAGGAGCACGCCGACGGTGATGAGGCCGACGAGGCAGCCCGCGGTGGGGGCGAGGGAGTCGACGGCCCACGAGATCCGGTTGATGTCGGTGGCGCCGACGCTCACCACCTCGCCGGTGGTGAGCTTCTTGCGCAGGTCGTCGCCGAGGCGGTTGACCTTGCGGGTGGCGAGTTGCAGGACCCGGTAGGAGGCGTCCGCGCGCCAGTACACGGTGAGGCGGTGCGACCAGACGATCATCCCGGCCGTGACGAATCCGGCGAGGACCATGCCGATCGCCCAGAACGAGAGCGCGCCCCAGTCGCGTTCGCGCAGGCCGTGGTCGACGGCGCCGGTGAGGAAGAACGGCAGCGCCGGGAGGGAGCCGAGGGCGATGCCGGAGGTGACGAGCGCGGCGGCCATGAGGCCCTTGCGGCGCACGGCCAGCCATAGGAGGAGCCGCCAGGGCGTGCCCGGCGGCGGCGCGGCGTTCGCGGCGGACGCTGGATCGCCCCGTGTCCCTTCGGGGAGCAACGGGTCGTCCAAGGGCAGCTCGGGGGCGCGGAGGAACCTCACTAGCCGAGCGTAAAGGGAGGGTCCGACAGGCGGCAATCGATTAACCCCCCGAACGGGTGCCTAGCAGCGGATTTCGACCCGCGCGCGAGTCCGGAAGAGACGAAGCTCGCATTCCCGAAAATAGAACGAATCGGACCCTCGTTGAAATTGCCTCACATCGGCTCGTACACTCAGCGCGTCACACCGGTACCTGACCACACCGAGGAGGCCGCCATCCGGACGCAGCAGCGTCGCTCCGGCAACCGCCCTCGTGTGGCGGGACTCCTGACGGCGGGCTCCGCACTGGCCTTCGGCCTGCTCGGATGGATTGCGGCCCATGGCATCTCCGCGTGGCTATTGCAGCACAGCCACGGCGGCGCGGCCCCGTGGCACCTCGACCGCCACGCGGGCGAGGCGGCGCTCTTCGCCGGGTGCCTCGCACTGGGCTCGCTCCTCGCGCTGCTGGCGGCCCCGGCCACCGGCCGACCGGGAGGCCCCGGCCGCAAGCGCACCACCCGCCTCTCGGCCCTCGTCTCGGTCGGCGCGTTCCTCGCGACCGACATGACCGAGCGCATGGTCGCCGGCGACCACCCGGTGCCGCCGTTCACGGTGCTCCTCATCGGCCTCGCCGTGTACGCGGCGATCGGCACCGGCACCTCGCTGCTGTGGCGCTACTGCCTGACCAGGGCCCAAGGCGTGTCGCGTCTCCTCGACCGGACCGACCCGCAAGCGCCGCAATGCCACTCGACGTTCGCCGAACGCACCGAGTCGTTCCGTCCGGCCCGCTTCGCCGGCATCTGCGCCGGCCGCTCGCCGCCCGCGCTGGCGTAATCCCCCGCCGCCGCACCGCGACCGCGGTGCCGCCTTGCCCTGCCCGGCCGACGTCCCGCGACCATCCGACAGGAGCCACGCCATGCCTGCCCTGCGATTCGAAGACCTCCTCCAAGACCCCGACCGCGAACGCGACGGCGACCGCTGGGGCGCCGACGGCCGCCCCGTCCTCCTGCTCAGCGAGACCGGCGCCGACCGCTCGGCCTGGTGGCCGGTGGCCGCCCGCCTCGCGAGCGAGCACGCCGTCGCCGTCCTCGATCTCCCCGAACACCGGCCGATCGGCGACCAGGCCGAAACCCTCGCCGACTACGTCGCCGCCATGGGCACACGCGCCCCGATCGTGGTCGGCCACGGCCCGGCGGCCCTCGTGGCGACGCTCTTCGCGGCCCGCTACGTGGCCCACGCCGTGGTCAACATCGAAGCGCGCCTTGACGAATCATTGCCCGACCCCGACCGCGAACGAGCGCGGCAGGAGATCGTCGACGGCCCCCGCCGCCCGCGATGCCGCTACCTGTCGGTCTTCGCCTCCCTGCCCGGCGCCGGGTACGAGACCTGGCTGGAGGGGCGCATCCCGGGAGCGGTCTGCACGACGTACGAGACCGAGGGCGCCTTCCCGCACCTCAACGCGCCCAAACGCTTCGCCGCCGACATCCGCGACCTCGCCGCGTGATCAGGCGGGCCGCAGCCCCGCGAGGAGCGCAGCGTGGTCGGCGGCCCAGTCCCGGTAGGTGCGGGGCGGGCGGCCGAGGAGGCGGGCCGCGTCGTCGGTGAGCTCGGGGGCCCGGCCCTCGAATGCGGCGTACCTGGCGATGAACGAGGCCGCCAGCTCCGGCGGCAGGCCCATCGCGGCGATCAGGTCGGCGAACTCCACCACTGTGGACTCGCGGAGCCGCAGGGGCCTGCCGGTCACGTCGGCTATGGTCGCGACCATTTCGGCCTGTGTGACCGCCGCCGGGCCGGTGAGGACCGGCTTGGTCCCGTGCAAGCCGTCGTCGAGCAGCGCCAGGGCGGCGACTTCGGCGACGTCCCGCGGGTCGATGACGGCTTCGGCGAAATCGGCGTAGGGCCAGGCCACCTCGTCGCCCGCCGCGAGCTGCCCGCCCCACTGCGGGAGCGCCATGTGGGCGTACACCTGGGGGCGCAGGCTCACCCATGCGAGGCCGCTGGACTCGGCGGCGGCCTCGCATTCGCGGTTGCGGTCGCGGACGTACCGCGACGGCTGCAGCGCGAGGTCCTGATCGACGTTGTACGCGGCCAGCGCGACGAGGCGGCGCACGCCGCGCTCGCGGGCGAGGTCGGCGAACGCGGCCGTGGCGTCACGGATCGCCCTGGAGTTCATGAAGACCGCCGTCACGCCTTCGAAGTGCGGGGCGATCGTCTCGGGCCGCGACGGGTCGCCGGCGACGACCTCGACGCCGGCCGGGAGTCCGGCGTTCTCCGGATCACGGCTGACGGCCCGGACCGCGACCCCGCGCGAGGCGAGCGCGGCGACGAGCGGACGGCCGACAGCGCCGGTGGCACCGGTTACGAGGATCATGGGGCTGCTCCCATCGGGTGGCGGACGATGCACGACCTACCTTGCCCTGCAACGGGACCCGTGTCATCGCACTGTCGCAGGCATCCGGTGCTACCGCCCCGGTCGCAGCTCGCACGCCGCCTTGCTCCCCCGGGCGCACCGGCGAGGCGTTAGAACAACCCGATCACGAGCGCCATGGCGAGGAACAGCACGAGCTGATACGCGGTGTTCAGTACCGTCAGCTTCGCGGGCTTCAGCTCGAACGCGTTGTGCTGCAGCAGGGTCGATGCGGAGAGCGTCGACCACGCCGCGAACCCGACGACCAGCGCCAGCCACACCGAGTCGTCACCGGCGGCCTCCGCCGCGATCGCGATGCCGAATGCGAGCCCGACCGCGCTCAGGCCGTTCGCGATGAGCAGCTGCACCATGTTCCGCCTGCTGGCCCGCTTGGAATCCGCCGGGTCGATGCCCGTCAGTGCCGCCCAGAGAGCCGAGAACGCCTTGCCGTACCAGACTCCCGCCACGACCATGCCCACCGCGAGCGCGAGCGCCGTCGCCGACCAGTTGATTCCCATGGCGCTGATGATGGCAGGAGACCCCGACATTTCGGCCCCGAACCGCGCCGGCGCCTCACCCTTCCGGGTAGAAGACGAACAGGCGGCAGCCCGTGGTCGATTGCGGGACGTGGCTGGAGCCGGCCGGGCAGTGGATGAACGAGCCGGGCGGGTAGTCGCGCACGCCGTCGTTGAAGACGCCGGAGACGACGAAGACCTCTTCGGGTCCGGGTTCGTGGACGTCGAGGTCCGGCCAGACGGCGCCGGGGGCGATGTCCACGACATGGCAGGAGCGGCCGCCTTCGCCCTGCCACATCCGGCGAAGGGTGATGCCGTCGGTGAAGTTGCGGGCGGGGACGTCGTCCACGTGCGACCAGATCATGTCGGTCATGACTCCTCCATATATCAGTAGATTGTGATACGAACGGAATGTATCATGCAACCCTGATGGATTACCTCGACGTAGACGACCGGCTGTTCGACATCGGGCGCGCGCTCGGCTGCCGCGTTCGCCTTGCGCTGCTTCGCACACTGGCCGCGGGCGAGGCCTCGGTCGGCGAGTTGGTGGCGCGCACGGGCAGCACCCAGCCGAACGTCTCCAACCACCTCGCGACGCTCCGCGACGCCGGTCTGGTGGCGGCCGACCGGGACGGCCGGGTCATGCGATACCGGCTGTCGTCGGCGAGCGTGGGCGATCTGGTGCGGGCGCTCGACGCCGCTGCGGGCGATGCCCGCTCCAGTGGCGCGTAGGATGCTCGACCATGCCTGATGCGTCCGAACACCTCAGTGCCACAACGGAAGCGTATGACCGGGTGGCGGTCGAGTACGCCGAGATCGTGCGCGACGAGTTCGACGGGCTCCCGCTCGATCGGGCGGTGCTGGCCGCGTTCGCCGAGTACGTGCGGTCGGGCGGGCCGGGGCTCGTGGCCGAGTTGGGGTGCGGGCCCGGCCGGGTGACCGCGCACCTGCGGGATCTGGGGCTGGAGGTCTTCGGCGTGGACCTGTCGCCCGCGATGATCGACATCGCGCGGCAGGAGCATCCCGATCTGCGGTTCGAGGTGGGCTCCATGGACGCGCTCGACCTGCCGGACGGCGCGCTCCGCGGCGTCGTCTCCTGGTACTCCGTGATCCACGCCCCGCCGCGGAAGGTGGCGGCGTACTTCGCGGAGTTCCGCCGGGTGATCGCCCCTGACGGGTGTCTGCTGGTCGCGTTCTTCGAATCCGAGGGCGACCCGGTCACCCAGTACGACACCCGAGTGGTTCCGGCCTACCGCTGGCCGATCGACGAGCTCGCCCGGCTGCTGGGCGAGGCCGGTTTCTCTGAGATCGGCCGGATGCTGCGCGAGCCGCGCGCCGGGGAACGCTACCGCCGCGGTCACCTGCTGATGCGCCGCCTCACCGCTTCGAAGTGAGCATCGGCGACCCCCGCGGCCGCGAGGTACGCGGCCACTCCCCCATGCGCGCTGTCGAAGTGGTCGAGCAGGTCCTGCATGGTCTCCGGGTCGGTCCCTTCGGTGAGGGCGTAGTCGGCGACGATGTCGTCAGGTGACGCTCCGGCGATCGTCAAAGCCAGCGCCACGAGGATGCCGGTCCGGTCGCGGCCGCCATGGCAGTGGACCAGGACCGGGCCCGGCGGTGCCTCGGCGAGCGCGATGAACGCGGCGGCGACGCGTTCAGGAGCGTGGTCGACCTCGGGCCGGTAGTCGTCGGGTGCGGTCGGGTCGAAGCCCGGGTAGACGCCCAGCAGCGGCAGGTTCACATAGACCTCGTCATCGGCGAACGGGCTCGGGAACTCCCGCGCCTCCCAGCCGTGCCGCAGATCGATGATCCGCCGCACCCCGAGCGCGCGGACCGCCGCAATGCCGACCTCGGTCAGCAGGTCGTGGTTGTCCGAGCGCAGCAACGCATTCACCCGAACCGAGCCGCCGTTCGCGAGCGGAGTCCCCCCGAGATCGCGGGCGTTCACGCAGTCGGGCAGATCGAGAAAGGGCATCGGCGCTCCATTCGGCTCGGCGGCGTGGGGGCGAACGGTACAGCAGGGGGCTTCGATCGAGGTGCCTTGTCAGTTTCCGGTGAGCCGGTCGATCCAGCTGGAGCCCCCGGCGGCGGGCTGCTGGTCGCGGCGGCGGTCGGCCACGAACTCGACCACGATGTCGACGAGCTTCTCGGGGCTGTTCGTCGTGGTGATCGCGCGGGGGTGCAGGGCCGCGGCCGTGTGCGCGCTCGGGTTGCTCGAGAGGATCACGGCGGGCGTGGGGATGCCCGCGGTGACCATGCGGTCGAGGAGCTTCGTCCCGGCGGTGTCGCCGTCGGGTTCGCCTTCGCGGCGCATGTCGGTGATGACCAGGTCGTACGGCCGGTGCCGGAGCGCGCGCACGGCCTCGTCGGTGGAGAGCGCCGTGTCCACGGTGATCCCGGCCGTGCGGAAGAGCCGCACCAGGGTCTCGTTCCATTCAGGATGGTCGTCGACCCACAGGATCGCGCCGCCCTGGAGGTCGCCGGCGGCCAGCGCGAGTTTCGTCGCGGCGCGGCGGCTCCGGGTGTCGGACGGGGCGGGCTGGTACGCGGGCGGCTGGTAGGCCGGTGCGGGCCGGCCCCAGTACGGGGCGTTCTGGCCCGGCGCCGGGTAGTACGGGTTGCCGGGCGGCGGGGCCAGGACCGGGTACGTGGGCGGGATGTTCGGGGCCTGCTGGTTCGGGGCGGTCAGGGTGGGCTTCGGTTTGTGGCCGACCGGCCGCGGGGCCTCGGAGGCGTCGGCCGGGGGCGTGGCGAGCAGGGCCGGGTCCGGTTCGGGGGGCGCGGTCTGGACGTCTTCGATGTCCTCGTCGGCGGGTTCGGCGGGCGGGGACGGGACGACCGGAGGGGACGGCGGAGGGTTGCCGTAGACCGTGCCGTTGCCGGGCGGGACCGGTTGGGCCGGCAGGGGGTAGAGCGAGGCCCAGTCCGGTTCGACCGGCGGCGGGATCGGCGCGGGGCCGCGCCCTGCGGCCTGCTCCGCGGCCTGCTCGATGGCCTGCTGGGCGAGTTCGACTGTGACCCAAGGGGTCTCGACCTTGGTCATGCGCGGGGCCTGGGCGGTGAAGATGCGCTTGGCGACGGCCAGCGCGATGAAGCCGAAGCCGATCCAGAGGAAGGCGGGCAGCACCTTGATCAGTTCGATCCAGATGGCTTCGCTCATCGTTGGCTCCAAAAGGGGGTACCGGGGCCGGGCGTCTCCACCTTAATCGCCCATTGCCCCGGTACCTCCGGTGGCTCAACGGGTCAGGGCCTCGTAGAGGGCGATCCAGCGGTCCGGCGGGACGTGTCCGACGACCTGCCCGCGGTCGATGCCGGCCTCGGCGCAGGCGCGGTGGGCGTCGCGCCGGGGCACGACGCGGCACAGGGAGGCCACGAGGGAGCCGCCGACGCCGGAGAAGCCGAGGTCCACGAGGTCGCGCCAGTCGGCCAGGTCGGCCTCGGGCAGCAAGGGCGTCGGGCGGCGGCGCAGGTGGATCGCGGCGGCGTCGACCTGCGGCACGGGCCGGAACTCGCGGCGGTCGATGCGCATGCCGAGTGCGAACTCGAACGCGGGCCAGTGCTCGACGGTGAGGCGGCTCCAGCGGCCGTAGTCGCCGGTGTGCTTGCGGGCGAACTCGAGCTGGGTCACGAGTGCGGCCGAGGCGAGCGCGGGCGCGTTGAGGCACCAGCGGACGATGTCGGTGGTGATCCCGAAAGGCGCGTTGGCGACCACGTGGAACGGCTCGTCGGGCGGGTGCACGTCGCGGAAGTCGGCGCGGTGGCAGCGGAAGTGCTCGTGGTGGCCGAGCCGGGAGCGGAGGCGTTCGGCGAAGTGGCGGTCCTTCTCGTAGGCGGTGACGCGGCCGGCGCGGCCCAGCAGCGGCCGGGTCACCATGCCGTCGCCGGGGCCGACCTCGACGACGTGGTCGCCGGGGCCGATGCCGGCCGAGTCGACGAACTCGCGGGCGAGGTGCGGGTTGCGCAGGAAGTTCTGGGAGAGCGCCTTGCGGTTCGAGAGTTGCCTGGTTTCGCGGGCGCGCGGAAATTGGCTGCGGGACATGGGAAAGCTCCATGAGACGAGTCGAATCAGGACGAATCGATTCGCCTAGGCCCGCACAGGGGCGCAGCCGCCGGTCGGACGGCGGTCGAGTGAGAAGCGCTTGCGGGGGCCTAGGCCGCCGCGCGCAGCCGAATGAAGCACGGGCAGAACGCGGCGCACGCGTTCAACCCCGGAGATCCTGCCATGCCCGCGAGGCTATCCGGTTTCGCCCGAAGCGTCCACCCGTTTAAGGGAGCCCTGCGGCGGGCGCTGTCCGCGCCTCGCGCGCGGGATCGCGCCGGTGTCGCCCGAGGAGTAGCGGCCGGGCACGTGGAGGCGCAGCACCGCCTCGCTGGCCCAGTCCGGCACGTCACCGGGTCGGGAGGCGGCGGCCATGACGAGGAACGCGAGCGGCACCGTCCACAGTGCCGGTTGAGCCAGGAGCACCGAGACGACCCCGGGTTCGAGGTCGAGGACCACCGACGCGAGCGCGGCCCCCGTGGAGGTGCACGCGCCCACGAGCAGGCCCGCGGTCGCACCGGTCGCGGTGAGGCCGCGCCACCAGATGCCGAGTGTCAGCAAGGGGCAGAAGGTGGAGGCCGCCACCGCGAACGCCCAGCCGACGAGCACGTTGATGTCCACATCCGCCGCCGGGAGCGACAGCGCGACCGCGAGCGCGGTGCCGACCACGACCCCGAGCCGCAGCCGCGAGAGCGACCCGCCGAACAGGTCGTGCGAGAGGCCCCCGGCCAGCGCGAGCAGGAGCCCCGACGAGGTCGAGAGGAACGCCGCGAACGCGCCTGCCGCGACCAGTGCGGTCAGGACCGCGCCCGCCGTGCCCGGAACGATAGCGCCGGGCACCAGGAGCGGCACGACGTCCGTCTCCTCGGGTTCGGGCGTGGTGACGCGGCCGAGGAGCCCGTACACGATGGGCCACAGGTAGAACATGCTGAGCAGCACGATCACCGAGACGGCGACGCGGCGGGCCGCGCGGGCGCCCGCGACGGTGTGGAAGCGCATCACGACGTGCGGGAGACCCATGGCGCCCAGCGTGGTCGCGACCAGGACCGAGATCGTGGCCAGCAGCGGGTGCCCGGAGCCGTCGAGGTCGAGGAGCGGGCGCGACCAGTCGGGGTCGGCGCTCAGGTCGAGGGCCGCCTCGCGCCGGTCCCGGCCGGCCAGCGCGATGAGGAACACCGCCGGCCCGGCGATGAACGCGAGCTTCACCAGGTAGTGGAAGGCCTGCACGTACGTCGCCGAGCGCATCCCGCCGACCGCGATCGTGGAGGAGACCACGAGGCCCGCGCCGACCACGCCGATCCAGTACGGGATGCCGGAGACGAGTTCGAGCACGACCCCGGCCGCCTTGAACTGCGGCAGCAGGTACAGGAGCATGATGACGAGCACGACCAGCCCGCACATGCGCCGGATGCGCGGCGAGCCGAGCCGGTACTCCGCGAAGTCGGGCACCGTGTACGCGCCGCTGCGGCGCATCGGCCCGGCCGCGAGCGCCGCGACGAGCACGTACCCGGCGGTGAACCCCACCGCGTACCACATCGCGCCCACGCCGTTCTTGACCAGCAGGCCCGCGAGCCCCAGCACCGAAGCGGCCGAGACGTACTCGCCCGCGATGGCGAGGGCGTTCCAGCCGGGGACGATGCTGCGCGAGGCCACCAGGAAGTCCGGTGTGGAGCGGGCGGCGCGCACGCCCCACACGCCGATGACGACGCTGGCGGCGAGGATCAGGCTGATGGCGGCCAGGCCGAGCATCAGTCGCCCTCGCAGTACTCGGACTCGATGCGCTCGGCGCGCCGCACATGGAACGCGGCGAGCGCGAGCAGGACCGGGTAGGGCGCGAAGAACAGCACGGCCCAGCCGAGGCGGCCGGGCGTGAGCACCGCCGCGGTGAGCAGGGCCGCGAGCGCGCACAGGAGCGCGGCGGCGGTGCGGACGGCGAGGCGGCGCTGGCGGTGGAGGGCGCGTTCGGCGTCGGCGAGGTCGATGGCGCTGCGGTCGACCTGGGGTTGGCCCGCGAGGCGGTTGAGGCGGCGCGTGGCGTCGGACCGGCGGCGCAGGGCGAGCCGGGTCTGCGGGCTGGTGACGCGCACACGCTGGTTCATCGGTGCGCGCCGCCTTCCCTGGCGGCCTGGAGGAGCCGTTCGCGCAGGAGCCGGGAGTGGCGGCGGCTGACGGGGACCTCGCCGGGCTCGGTGACGGCGACGAGGCCGGCCGAGGAGGTCACGCGCAGTTCGGTGACGTGGCCGAGGTTGATGAGGAAGGAGCGGTGCGCGCGCACGAAACCGGCTGCGTCCCAGACCTGTTCGAGGTAGGTGAGGGACTGGCGCAGGAGGTGGGAGCCCTGGCTGGAGTGGAGGCGCACGTAGTCGCCGTGCGCTTCGGCGTAGGCGATGTCGTCGCGGCGCACGAACACGGTGCGGCCGGCGAGCTCGACCTGGACGACGGCGAGGTCGTCGGCTTTGTCCCCCACCACGGGCGCGGTGCGGCGGCCGCCGATGCGGGCGACGGCCTCGGCGAGGCGTTCGGGCCGAAAGGGCTTGAGCAGGTAGTCGGCGGCCCCGAGGCCGAAGGCCTCCACGGCGTGGTTGTCGTAGGCGGTGACGAACACGATCTCGGGCGGGTCGGAGAGGCGCCGGAGGATGCGGGCGACGTCCATGCCGGTGAGGCCGGGCATGGCGATGTCGAGGAACGCGGCGTCGAACGAGCCGGAGCCGAGGAGGCGCACCGCCTCGTCGCCGCCGGCCGCGGCCACGACCTCGCCGACGGCGGGCAGCTCGGCGAGCTGCCCGGCGAGTTCGGTGCGGGTGGACGGCTCGTCTTCGACGACGAGCACGCGCAGGGGACTCATCAGCGTTCACTCCGGTTCGGGGAAGGGCCGCGAAGCGGGCCGCTGCGGGGAAGGCGGCCGTCCGACCGGCGGACGCGACCGGGCGTCGCGTTCGGCGGCGTGTCGGACCCGTGTGGGATCGTCGTCCTATTTCCCTGGTTGGTCGGAGGCGGATGCGGGTGGGAAGGGGCATGCCCTACGACCGCATCGAGGGGGCCGGTCATGCGTGCACTCCTCGGGCGTAGCGGGGGATTCTCACGGTCGCCTTGGTGCCCGCGCCCGGGGCGGTGTCGAGCCACAGTCCGTACTCGGGGCCGTACACCGCCCGCAGTCGCCTGTCCACATTGGCGAGACCGATGCGGCCGGCGCCCTGGCGGCTGCCGGTCAGGATCGCCTTCGCGTCCTCCGGATCCATGCCCGCGCCGTCGTCCTCGACCTCGATCACGCACAGCGCGCCCTCGGAGAACCCGCGCACCGCGATGTGGCCGGTGCCGGGCTTCGACTCGAAGCCGTGGCGCACGGCGTTCTCCACGATCGGCTGCACGACGAGGAACGGGATGGGCACGGGCAGGACCTCCGGGGCGATGCGGACGGTGATGTCGAGGCGGTCGTCGAAGCGGGCCCGCTGCAGCTCGAGGTAGGTCTGCACCGCCTGCAGCTCATCGGCGACCGTGGCGTAGTCGCCGGTGTTCGCGAACGAGTACCGCAGGTAGTCCGAGAAGTCCGTGAGCAGTTCACGGGCCCGCTCGGGGTCGGTGCGGGTGTGGGCGCTGATCGCGGCCAGGGCGTTGTGCATGAAGTGCGGCGAGATCTGGGCCCGCAGTGTGCGCAGGTCGGCCGCGGCGATCCGCTCCCGGGACCGGTCGAGGTCGGCGTGGTCGAGCGCGGTCGCCACCAGGTGCGCGGCCTCGGCGACCTCGGCGTCGCTCACCTCCCCCGCCACGACCAGGCACCCCACGAGGTCGCCCGAGACGACCAGCGGCGAGGCCCGCAGCGGCGGGGCCGTCACCGGCTCGAGCACGTCGAGCGTCTCCGCGAGAATGCCCTGGGACGCGACCGGATCGAGCGCGCCGGAGACCGCGATGAACCGGTCGCAGTCGGCCAGCGCCACCGCGTCGGCCGCGAGGAGCTTCGCGAGGCGGCGCGCCGCCACCGGCGCGCCCTTCCCCGTGAGACCGTCCGCGAGGGACTCGCCGATCTGGCGGGAGAGCCGCAGCGCGGCGAGCGTGCCGGAGCCCAGCGCGCGGCGCCGCGTCGAGGCGAGCCTCGAGGCGCGGAGCGAGGCGGAGAGGCGACCGGGGATCACGTCATCACTGTAACGTGGCGCACATAACGGCGGGGAGGGCCGCCCCGGCCCTCCCCGCCAATGGGGCGGCCTAGTGACTCACAGCCCGCTCAGAGCCCGCGCCGGTCAGCGCCCTCACCTGGAGGGTCGCGAACCGGTCCGTGCGGGACTCGTCGCTCATCAGCGTGCCGACCACGGCGCAGATGAGACCGAGCGGAATGGAGACCAAGCCAGGGTTCGACATCGGGAACCATGCGATGTCGACCCCTTCGCCGAGCAGCGAGGTTTCGGCTCCGGAGAACACCGGAGAGAAGACGACCAGGAGCAGCGAGGCGATCAGGCCGCCGTAGATGCCCCAGAGGGCGCCGCTGGTGTTGAACCGCTTCCAGAACAGGCTCAGCAGAAGCGTGGGCAGGTTCGCGGAGGCGGCCACCGCGAAGGCGAGGCCCACCAGGAAGGCGACGTTGAGGTTCTGCGCGAAGATCGCCAGCACGATCGCCACGACGCCGATCGCGATCGAGGCGAGCTTGGCGACCCCGACCTCCTCCTTCTCGGAGGCCTTGCCGTGGCGGAGGACGCTGTTGTACAGGTCGTGCGCCAGCGACGACGAGGACGCGATCACCAGGCCGGAGACCGTGGAGAGGATCGCGGCGAACGCCGCCGAGGCGATGACCGCGAGCATGATCGCGCCGACGGTGGACCCGCCGGCCTCGCCGCCGATGACTTCGGCCAGCTGCGGCGCCGCCGTGTTGCCGGCCGGGTTCTGCGCGGTGATCGCCTCATACCCGACGATGGCGGCCGCGCCGAAGCCGAGCACCAGGGTCATCAGGTAGAAGGCGCCGATCAGGCCGATGCCCCAGTTGATGGAGCGGCGGGCGATCCGGGCGTCCGGCACCGTGTAGAAGCGGATGAGCACGTGCGGGAGCCCGGCCGTGCCGAGGACCAGGGCCAGGCCCAGGCTCACGAGGTCGAGCTTGTTCCACATCGTCTGGACCGCGTCGCCCGGCACCTCCACGCCGTAGCGCAGCCCCGGTTCGAGGAAGGCCGCGCCGTGGCCCGACGCGGCCGCGGCGTCGCCGAGCAGCTCCGAGACGTTGAACCCGTACTGGGCGAGCACCATCAGCGTCAGGACGAGCGCGCCGCCGACGAGGACCATCGCCTGGAAGATCTGCACCCAGGTGTTGCCCTTCATGCCGCCGAGGGCGACGTAGAGGGTCATGATGAGCCCGACGAGGACGATGCCCGCGATCTTCGCGGTCGCCGCGTCCATGCCCAGGTAGGTCTCGCCTTCCTTGATGCCGAGCAGCAGCGCGATGAGCGCGCCGGCGCCGACCATCTGGGCGAGCAGGTAGAAGATCGACACGCTCAGCGTCGAGACCGCCGCCGCGGTGCGGACCGGGCGCTGGCGCATCCGGAACGACAGCACGTCCGCCATGGTGAAGCGGCCGGTGTTCCGCAGCATCTCGGCGACGAGCAGTAGCGCCACGAGCCAGGCGACGAGGAAGCCGATCGAGTAGAGGAACCCGTCGTAGCCGAACAGGGCGATCGTCCCGGCGATGCCGAGGAACGAGGCCGCCGACATGTAGTCGGAGGCGATCGCGAAGCCGTTCTGCCATGCGGAGAAGCTGCGGCCGCCGGAGTGGAAGTCGGCGGCGGTCTTGGTGTACCGGTGGCCCCAGACCGAGATCACGACGGTGATGGCCACCGTGAGCAGGAACAGGACCATGGTCAGGGTGCGGCCGGTGCCTTCGGCTTGTGCGAGGAGGTCCATCAGCGGTCCTCTCCGTAGTGGATGGCGTCGTGGAGCTCGATCGCCTTGGGGTCGTAATTGCGGGAGGCGTAGCGCGAGTAGCCCCAGGCGATGCCGAACGTGGAGACGAACTGGCCAAGGCCGAGGAGGAGCGCCACGTTGATGTTGCCGAACAGGACGGTGCCCATGAAGTCGCGGGCGTACGCGGAGAGGAGCACGTACAGCAGGTACCAGGCGAGGAAGCCGATCGTCGCGGGCACGATGAAGCGGAACAGGCGGCGCTTGAGCTCGGCGAACCGCGGGTCGTCGTGGTACGACGCGAGCTGGTCGTCCGTGACCTCGGGCGGCGGTCCGTCGCGGGTGGGGGTCGTAGCCATCGGGCCGTTCCTCCTTGAAGGGCTGTACTGGGCGGGCGCCCAGGGCTTTTCCGGGCCGACGTTTCTGGCGCATGTCGACGCGGTGACGGGTTTACAAGCAACCTATGAGGCGTGGGCGGCCGCGTGAAGCATTGCTGTGACGCGTGTCGCTAGAGGGTTCGCTTCCTGCGGTGAAAGCCCCGCCGAGCGGTCGGCGAACGGTCGGCGAACGGTTCCCGCGGGTTCCTTCCTCGCGAACGATGAATCCCGCGAAGCGATCTCGTCTGTACTGGTGAAGGCATTGGAACAGCGAAAGGACCGCACGATGGCGAACAAGATGATCTTCCTGAACCTGCCCGTGGCCGACCTCGACGCGGCGAAGGCGTTCTACGAGGCGCTCGGATGGAGCATCAACCCGGACTTCACCGACGAGAACGCCGCGTGCGTCGTCGTCGACGACAACATCTGCCTGATGCTGCTGACCAGGGAGTTCTACACGACCTTCGCCGAGCGTCCGATCGCCGACACCGCGAAGTTCTCAGCCGCCGCCTACGCGCTGGCCCTGCCGGACCGCGAGGCCGTCGACGAGCTCACCGACGCCGCCCTCAAGGCCGGCGGCACCGAGGAGACCGCCAAGCAGGACCGCCGCGCCCAGGAGGCCGAGGTCGGCATGTACGGCCGCACCTTCCTCGACCTCGACGGCCACCAGTGGGAGCCGTTCTACATGCCCTATCCCCAGGCTTGATCCGGGAAACCCTGAGGGCCGCAACGCAAAGCGTTGCGGCCCTTCTTCATGCACTCGGACTGGTGCCGCCGGGCGTGCAGCGGGCCTCAGGCCGGAGGGCTTCCCGGCGGCGGGGCGCCCGGCGGGGACGGGGGCGTCTGGGTTCCGGGCGGGTATGGAAGTTGCTGGGGGGCGCCGGGCGGCGGTCCGCCTTGCCACTGCTGCGGGCCGGGCGACGGGTGCATCTGCGGCTGGTAGTGGTAGCGCGGCTTCCTGGACGCGTTCGCGACGAGCACGATTGTCAGGACGATCCCGCCGATCACCACGAGCAGGCCGAGCAGGAGGAGCAGGTGCCAGGGTCTCAGGGCGCCCACGTCGAGGCCTCCGCCCGTGGGCTCCGGCAGGCTGGGGCTTTCATCGGGGAATTCGTCCACATCGGGCCTCCGTTTGGGCATGTGCGGGTAGACCCTCATCATCCCAGGCGCGGAGGCCCGTGTGAAGGACCGTCAGGAGTGGACGCAGAATTCGTTGCCTTCGGGGTCGCCCATGACGATCCATTCGGCCCCGTTCTCGTTGAAGCGGTCGCTCAAGCGGGTGCCGCCGAGCGCTTCGAGGCGCTTCACCTCGGAGTCGATCTGGTCGGCGCCGACGTGGAGGTCGAGGTGGAGGCGGTTCTTCACGGTCTTCGGCTCGGGGACCTGCTGGAAGAGCAGGCGCATGCCCTGCCCCGCGTCCGTGGTCGAGTCGAAGGGGTCGTCGGGGTTGCGGACCGCGGCGAGGGTCTTCCAGGCGTGGTGGCCGTCGACCTCGGTGAGGAGGTCGGCGGTGATGAAGCCCTTGGCGAGGAGGCCCGCGATGAAGGGCGAGTGGTCCTCGACCCGGTAGTCCATGGCCTCGGCCCAGAAGGCCGCGAGGCGGTGGGGGTCGGCGCAGTCGATGACGATCTTGAAGTGCACAGGCATACCGCGAGCGTAAGGCGGGGGTGTGACAGTGTCCCGGAAACGAAGACCGCCCCGCGCTCCTGCAGCAGGAGGGCGGGGCGGCGGACGTCAGGCCTGCTCGCGGTATTCGGGCGGGAGGCCGAAGAGCGGGAAGAGCTTCTCCGTGTCCAGGAAGTAGTTGAGGCCGGAGATCTTGCCGCCCTCGAGTTCGAGGACGGTGATCGACCACGGCTCCCACACGCCCGGCGTGTCGCTCGGCTTGTAGTGCCCGAACGCCGGGAGGCCGTTGGCGCTGACCGGGACGAGCTTGGAGTTCTCGCAGCCCTTGCCGGTGGTGACCATGAACTCGGCGACGCTCGCGTGGCCCTGGACCCACAGCGGGAACGGCGGCATCGAGAGCGCCACGTCCTGCGTGCACAGGGCCGTGAGGGCGTCCATGTCGTACGCCTCGAAAGCACTCACATAGCCGTCGACGAGCTTGCGCAGATCGGCGTCGTCGATCTCGTAGGACTCGTCGGGCTTGGCGTGGACCTGCTCCATCGTCGCCTTGGCGCGCTGCAGCGCCGAGTTGACGCTCGCGGGGCTCAGATGCAGGGCTTCGGCGGTCTCGGCCGCGGAGAAGCGCAGGACCTCGCGCATGAGCATCACCGCGCGCTGCTTGGCGGGCAGGTGCTGGACGGCGGCCACGAACGCGAGCCGGAGCGTGTCCTTCGCCTCCGCGGCGGCGGCCGGGTCGGCGCCGAAGGCCATCGAGTCGGGGATCGGCTCGACCCACAGGTAGTCGGGCTCGGGCGCGGGCAGGGGCGTGCCCGCGTCGGAGGCGGGCGCGAGGTCCATCGGGCGGGCCCGGCGCTGCGGGCCCTTGAGCATGTCGAGGCAGACGTTCGTGGTGATCTTGTAGAGCCACGAGCGCAGCGATGAGCGGCCCTCGAACGAGTCGTGGGACTTCCACGCCCGCGTGAAGGCCTCCTGCACGGCGTCCTCGGCCTCGAACGAGGAGCCGAGCATCCGGTAGGCGTACGCGCACAGCTCGCGCCGGTGCGGCTCGAACTGGGCCAGCACGTCGTCTCTTATCGCAGCGTTCATGCCCACAGCCTGACACAGGGCACCGACATTCACGATCACGGCTCGGATATCTGATCGCGCAGGCCGCAAGGTGCCCGAAAACTCCCTTGTGGCGCTTTTACTGGGTGCGGCGGTGGTCGGCCATCCACCGCTCGAACGCGTCGGGCGCCATCGGCTTGGCGAAGTGCCAGCCCTGCCCGGCGTGGCAGCCCCAGCCCTCGAGCTGCTTGCGGACCTTCTCGTCCTCCACGCCCTCGGCCACGACCTCCACGTCCAGCGCCCGGCCCAGGTCGATCGTGGTCGAGACGATCGCGGCGTTGTCGGGGTCGTCGATCAGCGTGGTCACGAACGACTTGTCGATCTTGATCTCGGTGACCGGGAGGCGGCGCAGGTGCTGCATCGAGGAGAACCCGGTGCCGAAGTCGTCGAGGCTGATGCCCACGCCCAGGTCGGAGAGGCGCTGCACGTTGACGACCACGCGGCGCGGGTCGGCCATGAGCGCCGACTCGGTGATCTCCAGCTGCAGCTTCTCCGCGTTCACCCCGTACGCGTCGATGCGCTCGGTCAGGAAGTCCGTGAACTCCGGCGACTGCAGGTCGCGCACCGAGACGTTCACGGCCATGCGCAGGTCGTAGCCCGACTCGTTCCAGGAGCGGAGCTGGCGCAGGGCGATGTCGACGACCCGCTCGGTGAGCATCCGCATCACCGAGGAGTGCTCGGCGGTCTCGATGATCTCGGCCGGGTTGACGATCCCCCGCTCCGGGTGGTGGTAGCGCAGCAGCGCCTCGGCGCCGATGACCTCGCCGTCGACCAGGCGCACCTGCGGCTGGTAGTAGAGGTTCACCCCGGGAGTGTCGGGGTGGTCGAGGGTGCGGCGCACGTCGCCGAGGAGCAGCAGCCGCTCGGGCGAGTTGTGGTCGAACTCGGGGGCGTACCGCGCGAACGAGGAGGCGCGCTGCTTCGACTCGTACATCGCGATGTCCGCGTGGCGGAACAGGGTCTGGAAGTCCGGGCCGTCGTCGGGGAAGACCGCGACGCCGACCGAGCCGTCCACTTCGACGCTCGCGTCGCCCAGGACGATCGGGGCGTCGAGGCGGGCGCGGATCTCGCGGGCGCACTCCATCGGGTCGGTCATGCCGTCCAGTTCGGACCACATGAACGCGAACTCGTCGCCGCCCAGGCGCGCGATGACCTTGCCCTTGGGCTTGTCCGCCTCGAAGCGCTGCGCGAGCTCGATGAGGAGCTGATCGCCGACCTGGTGGCCGAGCGCGGAGTTGACGTCGGCGAAGCGGTCGAGGTCGAGGATGAGCACGGCCACGGCGGTGCCGGTCTCGGTCGCGTCGGTGAGCTTGCCGTCGACGGCCTGCTGGAAGCCCTTGCGGTTGAGCAGGCCCGTGAGCGGGTCGTGGTCGGCCTCGCGCTCGCGGTCGGCGGCGGTCTGGAGGATGCGGTACACGGCGAAGATCGGGATCGCGGAGGCCGCCACCAGCCACCACGAGGAGATCGCGGCGCTCGCGACGATGGGCGCGATGGCGATCTGCGTGGCGCGCAGCGCCCATTCGCTGCGGAACCACTGCCAGAACAGGTCGAGGTAGCCGTCGTCGGTGCGCAGGCTGTGGCGGCCGGCGACCAGCGCGAAGCTCGTCAGGGTCCAGACCGAGCCGGCCGCGAAGACCGCG
Source organism: Glycomyces sp. NPDC049804 (assembly GCF_040674615.1). Classification (NCBI taxonomy): domain Bacteria; kingdom Bacillati; phylum Actinomycetota; class Actinomycetes; order Glycomycetales; family Glycomycetaceae; genus Glycomyces; species Glycomyces sp. NPDC049804. The sequence continues at coordinate 75,870 of NZ_JBFAMQ010000007.1, read as the reverse complement.
AGGAGCTGGGCGGCCTCGCCGTTCCAGACCGCGCCGTGGGCGACCGCGTCCCACACGTACCAGGCGAGGACGAGCGCGACGCCCTGCTGGGAGATGTTGAAGACCGCCCGCCAGGCGGAGGCCTTGAGCTGCACCATCAGCATCCCGATGGCCGCGGACTGGACGATCAGCGCGGGCAGGAAGCCCCAGGTGATCATGGTGGCCAGGACGTACACGAGGTAGATCGAGGCCATCGGCGACATCCACAGCCCGCCCCAGCGGGTCGGGCGCAGCTCGGCGACCATCGCGAGCCCGGCGGTGAGCCAGAACGCGAAGGGCACGCCGAACCAGCCGCCCTCCGGCGCGCTGCTCGCGACGGACACGGCGACGGCACCGGCGACCGCCGCGATGGCGACCGCGGCCATGAAGCCGTAGTACCGGCCCGGATGCTCTCTAGGCGCAGTGTTGCGCATGAGCGTCGTGGCCATTTCGCTCCTCCCACTGCCGCGCCCGCTCCGGGTGACGCGCCAGAATCCCCCGGGGCCGGTCGCGGCCGACTCCTCTGTCATATCGCGAATTCCGCTCCCAGACAACGCCGGGAGCACATGCGGCACAGTTGTGACCAGGCGCGACATGCCAATTACAGAAACCGTTATCCGGTGTTCACGGCAGCGCCTCCCGCGGTCGGTTCCAGCGTCGGCGGCCCTTTCGGGCGATGGGCGCCGAGCCGTTGGCACGACAAGGGGCGAGCATCCACGAGATGACTCTGCCTTGATCTAACGAGCCTCCCCCCGTATAGGAATACGGATCGTTACGAAGTTGTGATCATTCTGGTTCGGTCTCGGCATCGAGAGTTTCCGGTGCGGACAACCCGTCTTCGAGGAGGGCCGCGAAATCCGCGCCCGGGACGACCGGCACGCCGAGCTGGACGGCCTTGTCGTACTTGGAGCCGGGCTTCTCCCCCGCCACGACCGCACTGGTCTTCTTGGACACCGAACCGGAGACCTTGCCGCCGCGGGCCTTCACGGCCGCGGCCGCGCCTTCGCGGGTGTAGTCGGGTATGCCGCCGGTGATGACGATCGTGAGCCCTTCGAGCGTCTGCGGGAGCGCCTCGGAAGGGTCGGGCGCGTCGTCCTGCATCCGCACGCCCGCCTCGCGCCAGCGCTCGACGATCGCGCGGTGCCAGTCGACGGCGAACCAGTCCTTGATGGCCGATGCGATGGTGGGGCCGACGCCGTCCACAGCGGCCATCTCGGCCTCGTCGGCGTTCGCGATGCGGTCGAGGTCGCCGAAGTGCTCGGCGAGGGCCTGGGCGGCCACGGGGCCGACGTGGCGGATCGAGAGCGCGTTGACGACCCTCCACAGGGGCTGGCGCTTGGCGGCCTCGAGGTTCTCGAGCATCTGGACGGCGGTCTTCTTCGGTTCGCCGCTCTTGTTGGCGAAGTAGGCGACGACCTTGTCCTCGCCGGTCTTCGGGTCCTGCTTCGGCAGGCCGGTGTCGGGGTCGCGCACGACGACCTGGATGGGCAGGAGGTCGTCCATCCGGAGGTCGAAGACGCCGCCTTCGTCGACCAGGACCGGGTCGGCGCCGAGGGGTTCGACGAGTGCGGCGCACGCGATGTAGCCCATGCGGTCGACGTCGAAGCAGGAGCGGCCGGAGAGGTAGGCGAGGCGTTCGCGCAGCTGCCCGGGGCAGGAGCGGGCGTTGGGGCAGCGCAGGTCGACGTCGCCTTCGGCGGCGGGGGCCAGGACGCTGCCGCATTCGGGGCAGCGCTCGGGCATCACGAACTCGGTCTCGTCGCCGGTGCGGGCGGCCTCGACGGGGGCGACGACCTCGGGGATGACGTCGCCGGCCTTGCGGACCACGACGGTGTCGCCGATGCGGACGCCCTTGGCCTTCACCTGGTCGGCGTTGTGGAGGGTCGCGAACTCGACCTCGGAGCCGGCCACGCGCACGGGCTCGAGCACGGCGTAGGGGGTGGCGCGGCCGGTGCGTCCGATGGAGACCTTGATGTCGAGGAGCTTGGTGTTGACCTCCTCGGGCGGGAACTTGTAGGCGACGGCCCAGCGGGGCGTGCGGGAGGTCGCGCCGAGGCGGCGCTGCACGTCCAGCCGATCCATCTTGATGACGACGCCGTCGATCTCGTGTACGAGTTCGTGGCGCTGCTCGCCGAACTCGGCGATGTACTCGTAGGCCTCTTTTACGGTGCCCACGACGCGCCAGTAGGGGCTGGTGGGCAGGCCCCAGGCGGCGAGCGCGGCGTACGCGTGGGACTGCGTGTCGGGTTCGAAGCCGCGCACGGCCCCGAGGCCGTGGGCGATGAAGCTGAGGGGCCGCTCGGCGGTCTTCGCGGCGTCCTTCTGCCGCAGGGACCCGGCGGCGGCGTTGCGCGGGTTGGCGAACGGGGCCTTGCCGGCGGCGACCTGGGATTCGTTGAGCCGCAGGAAGTCGGTGCTGGGGAAGTAGACCTCGCCGCGGACTTCGAGGAGTTCGGGCACGTCGTGGCCGTCGGCGGCGGCGAGGCGCTGCGGGACGGCCTTGATGGTGGCGACGTTCGCGGTGACGTCTTCGCCGGTGACGCCGTCGCCGCGGGTGGCGGCCTTGGTGAGGCGGCCCTGCTCGTACACCAGGTCGACGGCGAGGCCGTCGATCTTGACCTCGCACAGGTAGGGCTCGCCGGGGACCTCGGCGGTGATGCGGTCGGCCCAGGCCTGGACCTCGTCGAGGCTGAACACGTCCTGGAGGCTGAGCATCTTCTCCAGGTGCTGCACGGGCGTGAACGCGGTGGAGAAGGTGCCGACCTGCTGGGTGGGCGAGTCCTCGTTCTTCAGCTCGGGGTAGGCGGTCTCGATGTCGATCAGCTCGTGCATGAGCTCGTCGAACTGGCTGTCCGAGATGGTGGGCGCGTCCTCGGCGTAGTACCGGCGGCGGTGCTCGGTGATCTCCACCGACAGGTCCTCGTGGCGCGCGCGGGCGCGCTGGAAGTCGGCATCCCTTGTGTGCTCAGCGTCGGTCCGGTCGGTGCCGTCCGCTTCTGCGTCAGTCGTGCTCACGGCCCCATTGTGTCAGCTGAGTGCGACGTTTCGGGGAGGCCGAAGCCTTATGCAACCGGTCACCTCGCGTTCACGTCGTGATTGCCTGGCCAACCCCGGGGGCCGGAAGGATCGGCCGCGTACGGCCCGTACACACCCCCGATTGCCCCGTCAATAAGGAGACCGGAATGGCGATCCTCTCGACCGGCGGCGCGAACCGCCGCAGCTTCCTGCGCCGAGGCGCGGCCGCCGCGGGCGCGAGCCTCTTCGCGGTCGCCGCCATGGAGGGCCTGTCGATCCGCGCGGCCCACGCCAAGGACGGCGAGAAGGACCGCGACTGCCCCGACAACGGCGGCTACGGCGAGCTGCGGGAGCTGACCCGCACCGACCCCGAGACGGGGTTCTCCCAGACCCTGTGGCTCCCTGAGGGCTTCGACTTCAAGGTGTTCGCGGTCGCCGCGTCCCCGATGAGCGACGGCTACCGCACGCCGCTCGCGCACGACGGCATGGCCTGCTTCCCGACCGGGCGGCGCGGCCAGTGGCGGCTGGTGCGCAACCACGAGGAGCGCAACGAGCCCGGCGTCGGCGTCCCGACCGGCAGTCCCGAGCACCGCTACGACGCGCTCGGCGGCGGCGGGACCACGACGATGAGCGTGCGCTGGGACGACGGCGAGCCGCACTTCGTGGAGGCCTGGCAGTCCCTGTCGGGCACGATCGTGAACTGCGCGGGCGGCCCGACCCCGTGGGGCTCGTGGCTCTCGTGCGAGGAGACCACGGCCGGGACGGGCGCGGGCTGGGCGGCCGAGCACGGGTACGTGTTCGAGGTGCCGTCGGCGGAGAACGGCGAGACGGTGCCGTCGCCGCTCAAGGAGATGGGCCGGTTCGTGCACGAGGCGGTGGCCGTGGACCCGCGCTCGGGCGTGGTCTACGAGACCGAGGACCAGAACACGGCCGGGTTCTACCGGTTCCTGCCGAACGTGCCCGGCGACCTCGCCGAGGGCGGCCAGCTGCAGATGCTGAAGATCGCCGACGCGTGGAACCACGACACCCGCACCGGCCAGCGCGCCGGGAGGAGCCTGTACGTGGAGTGGGTCGACATCGACGACCCGGACCCGGCGGACGCCGAGGCGAACGAGCTGGCGGTGTTCGACCAGGGCTGGGCGCGGGGCGCGGCGGTGTTCGGGCGGCTCGAGGGCTGCTTCTACGGCGACGGCGCGGTCTACATCGCGTCCACTTCGGGCGGTGACGAGGGCGAGGGCCAGCTGTGGGAGTACCGGCCGCGCGGCCACAAGGGCGGCACCATCAAGCTGGTGTTCGAATCGCCCGATGCGGAGCTCTTGTCCTATCCGGACAACATCACGGTCTCGCCGGGCGGGAACCTGATCCTGTGCGAGGACACCGGCCGCGACCTGCCGGCGATGCGGGGCCTGACGCGGGACGGGGAGATCTTCCCGCTGGTGTACCACGAGGGCAAGACCGAGTGGTGCGGCGCGACGTTCTCGCCTGACGGCAAGGTGCTGTTCGCGAACATGCAGGGCGCGACGCGCGGCGATCTGGGCGACCCGGCGCTGGAGCCGGGCCGGACGATCGCGATCTGGGGGCCTTGGAGCAAGGGCGTCCTCTAGAACCCACTCCCGAGTGGCGGTCCGGCCGCGTGCAACGTCCCACCTTCGGCGACGCTTGCGAGCCTTGCGTTGGCTCAGCGCGGCCGGATCGCTTTTTCGCTGTTCAGGCCGGAGTTCTCGTGGGACACTGGAGGTAATTCACTAGTCGATGAATTTACGTGGTACGGTGAATTCATCAGTCATTGAATTACTGGAGGCTCCCGATGCCACCCACCCCCGACACCGCCATCGCGGTCGGCGGCCTCGTCGTCCACCGCGGCGGCCGCACCGTCCTCGACGACGTCTCGACGCAGATCGCGGCCGGGACCGTCACCGGCCTGCTCGGCCCCTCGGGCTCGGGCAAGACCACGTTCATCCGCGCCGTCGTCGGCACGCAGAAAGTCAAGTCCGGCACCGTGACCGTGCTCGGCCACCCGGCCGGGACGAAGCCGCTGCGCAGCCGTGTCGCCTACGTGACGCAGGACGCCTCGATCTACCCGGACCTCTCGGTTAAGGCCAACGTCGCCTACTTCGCGGCCCTCTACGGCCGCAGCCGCGCCGAGGCGATGGGCGCCATCGAGCGCGTCGGCATGGGCGACTTCGCGGACAAGCTCGCCGCGAACCTCTCCGGCGGGCAGAAGACCCGCACCTCGCTCGCGTGCGCGCTCGTCATCGAACCGGAGGTGCTGGTCCTCGACGAGCCGACCGTGGGACTCGACCCGGTGATCCGCGAGGAACTGTGGAACCAGTTCCGCGACCTCGCCGAGCAGGGCGCGACCCTGCTCGTCTCGAGCCATGTGATGGACGAGGCCGACCGCTGCGACCGGCTCCTGCTGCTGCGCGAGGGCCGCTTCATCGCCGACGACACCCCGGCGGACCTGCGCGCCGCGACCGGCGCCGCGAACCTCGAAGCGGCGTTCCTGCACCTCATCCGCGAACTCGAGAAGGCGAACTGACATGTCGCTGCGCATCACCTTCCTCACCGCCGGCCGCATCCTCCGGCAGCTGCTCAACGACCGCCGCACGGTGGTGCTCATCCTCGCCGTGCCGAGCCTGATGATCGCGCTCATCAGCGCCATCATGGACGCCGCGCCGCAGGCGTTCGACACGGTCGGGCTGATCCTGCTGGCGTTCTTCCCGTTCATGATGATGTTCATGATCACCTCGATCACGCTGCTGCGCGAGCGCACCGGCGGGACCCTGGAGCGGCTCATGACGACGCCGACGGGGAAGCTCGACCTGGTGTGCGGGTACGCGATCGCGTTCGGTGCGGCGGCCGCGGCGCAGACCGCGATCGCCGCCGCCGTCGCGTACCTGTTCCTGGGCCTCGACACGGCCGGGCCGGCGTGGGCGGTGTTCCTCATCGCGATCGTGGCCTCGCTGTTCGGGATGGCGCTGGGGCTGTTCGTGTCCGCGTTCGCGACCACGGAGTTCCAGGCGATCCAGTTCATGCCCGTGTTCGTGGTGCCGCAGCTGCTGCTGTGCGGCCTGATCTGGCCGCGCGACCAGATGGCCGGGTGGCTGCAGGGCGTCTCGGACGCGCTGCCGGTGACCTACGCGGTCAAGGCGCTCACGGAAGTGCAGACGCACCCCGATGTCACGGCGGCGATGTGGGGGAACCTCGCGGTCGTGGCCGCTGCGGTCCTCGTCGCAACGGCGCTCGGAGCCGCGACGCTACGGCGGCGCACGAACTAGGGTCTCCCTGTGGCCAGAACGAAGCGCACCGGACGGCGGACGGGCAACCCCGACACGAAAGCGGAGATCCTGTCCGCCGCGAGGCGGCTGTTCGCGGAGGAGGGCTTCGAGTCGGTCTCCATGCGGCGCATCGCTTCCGAGGCCCAGGTGGACCCGTCGCTGATCCACCACTACTTCGGCTCGAAGGACGACCTGTTCCTCGCCGCGATCGAACTGCCGATGGACCCGGCCCCTGAGGTCGCGGCCGTGCTGAAGCAGGGCGGGGTCGAGGGCGCGGGCGGGCGGCTCATGCGGGCGTTCGTGGCGATCTGGGACGGCCCGCACCAGGACAAGCTGCTCGCGGTGGTGCGCACGAGCCTGTCGAAGCCGGCGATGTCGTTCGTGCTGCGGCAGCTGTTCGAGCACCGGATCGTCAAGACCGTCGAGAACACCATCGGCGACCAGGTCGACCACGTGCCCGTGCGCGCGAGCTTCATCGCCAGCCAGGTGTTCGGCCTGGTCGTCGCCCGGTACATCCTCAAGCTCGAGCCGGTCGCGTCGCTGAGCGCCGCCGAGCTCGCCGAGACGATCGGTCCGAACATCGACCGGTACCTGACCATGCCGGTCGAGCAGTTCGCGGAGGCCGAGCGGCCCAAGGCGTGAGCGACGCTCATCAGGGCCGGTCGCGGCCGGCTCCTACACTGACCTGATGCCGATCGTCGACAGCGCCATCTACCGCAAGGGCACGCGCGAGTCGCACCACGTGACCCTCGACCAGACATTCGAGGACCTGCACGAGCACGGCGGCTTCGCCTGGATCGGCCTCTACCGGCCCACCGAGGCCGAACTCGCGGCCGTCGCCGAGGAGTTCGAACTGCACCACCTGGCCATCGCGAACGCCAAGACCGGGCACCAGCGGCCGAAGCTGCAGCGCTTCGGCGACACGCTCTTCGTGGTCCTGCGGCCCGCCCGCTACCTCGAGGAGACCGAGCAGGTCGAGTTCGGCGAGGTGCACCTGTTCATCGGCCCGAACTTCGCGATCACCATCCGCCACGCCGAATCGCCCGACCTCGCACAGGTCCGCCGCCGCCTCGAAGCGGACCCCGAGCTGCTGGCGCTGGGGCCGCAGGCGGTCCTGTACGCGGTCCTCGACGTGGTCGTGGACGGGTACGGGCCGGTCGTGGACGGCATGGAGGACGACATCGACGAGATCGAGGACGAGCTGTTCTCGGGCGACCCCGACGTCGCCAGGCGCATCTACGAGCTCGCCCGCGAGGCCATGGGGTTCCAGCGGGCCACGCACCCGCTCGTGCGGATCTTCAAGTCCCTCGAGTCCGGGTACGACAAGTACCAGGTCGACATCGAGCTGCGACGCGACATGCGGGACGTGCTCGACCACGTGCTGCGCATCGTCGAACGCGCCGACCTGTTCCGGGCGCTGCTGGAGAACGCGCTCACCGTCCACTCGACACTGGTGACCCAGGCGCAGAACGAGGAGATGCGGCAGCTCTCGCACGCCAGCATCGAGCAGGGCGACCAGGTCAAGAAGATCTCGTCGTGGGCGGCGATCCTGTTCACGCCGGGCCTGGTGGCCGGGATCTACGGCATGAACTTCACGCACATGCCCGAGCTCTCATGGGTCCTCGGCTACCCGATGGCCATGGGGCTCATGCTGCTCTCGGCCGGGCTCCTGTACGTGGTCTTCAAGCGCCACAACTGGCTCTAGGCGATCGCGACGCCGAAGGCCGAGCCGATCAGGTAGGTCGCGGCCATCGTCGCCGCGCCGACCCCCATGACCCGCAGCATCGCCCGCCCCCGCGGCGCGTCGCCGAGCCGCGCGGACGTGAAGCCGGTGAGCGCCAGCGCCGCGATCACCGCGATCGCGCAGCCGATCACGCGGACGCCCTCGGGCAGCAGGGTGATCGCGAGCAGCGGCAGCAGTGCGCCGCAGGTGAACGCGAGGAACGAGGAGAGCGCGGCGTGCCACGGGTTCGTCAGCTCGTCGGGGTCGAGCCCGTACTCGACCACCGCGTGCGCCCTGAGCGGGTTGCGGCGCGAGAGCTCGCGGGCCGCGCTCCGGGCGGTCGACTCGGACAGGCCGCGGTCCTCCAGACTCGTGGCGAGTTCGGCTTCGGCCGCCTCGGGGCGCTCGTCGAGCTCGCGCCGTTCGGCTTCGACGAGGCTCGCCTCGGTGTCGCGCTGGGTCGAGACGGAGGTGTACTCGCCGCCGGCCATCGAGAACGCGCCCGCGACCAGCCCGGCGACACCGGAGACGAGGATCGTGGACCGGTCCGAGGTGGCCCCGGCGACGCCGATGACGATGCCCGCCACCGAGACGATGCCGTCGTTCGCGCCGAGCACGCCCGCCCGGAGCCAGTTGAGACGGCTGCCGACCGAGCCGGGGCCGCCGCCGTTGTGGGCGCCGCTCTCGTGGTCGTGCCCTTCATGTCCGCTTCGCGCCATCACGATTCCAGTGAACCACAAGGTTGCAGCCGGTGGGAGTTCTCACAGGACCCCAGGATTTGCGGAGGCTTGAGGGAAATGTCCGGCAGGCCGCCGCGACGCTCTGTAATGGACGCTTCCCCTGGTTGACGGCGACCGCTATTGTCGGCACTCCCTCCGATGAGAAGGGGCTCTTCAATGAGCGAACCCGCTGACTCCCCAGCTCCGAGGCCCGAAGACGCCGAAGCGTCCCGCGGCGAGACCCCGAGCGAACCTCCCGCCCCGCACCGGCCCGAGACGCCGATGGGCGACTCCCGGCCCGACGCCGAGCCCGAAGCCGTTCCCGCGCAGGCCGAAACGCCGCAAGCGGCGGCGCCCCGCGCCGAACCCACGCCCCCGGCGCCGGCTGAGACGCCTGCGCCGGCAGCCGCCCCAGCACTCGTCGCCGCCGCCGCGCACCCCGCGTCCCCGGTCCCGCCACCGCAGCCGCCGGCCCCGCACCACCACGCCAGGCCGCTCACCGCCGCCCAATACCAGCAGCAGGCCGCCTACTACCAGCAGGCGCACGCGCCGCGCATGGTGCCGCCGAATCCGCGCTGGCACCGACCTGACGCGGTCCCCCAGCCCGCCATCGTGGTCCTGGTCGCCGTGGTCGCCCTGTTCGGGGCATGGGCCGCGTTCCACTCCACGGGCGTCGGCATCGGCCTGTCGCTCACCGGCATCGCCATGCTCGCCGTGCCCCTCGCCGCGGGCGACCCCAAGGACCTCCTGCCCCGCCTGCCGGGCGCGGCCCTCGTCGCCGCACTGTGGTCGGTCGCGGCGATCCGCGACGCGGGCTGGGTCGTGTTCCTCTGCACCGCAGCCGCATTCCTCCTCACCCCCCTCGTGCTCGCCCCGCAGGGGCGCTTCAGCGGCACGGCCGTGACCCTCGCCGCGGGCTGGCTCGAAGGGCTCGCCGAGTCCTTCACATGGGCCAAGCGCGGCAAACGCGCCAACGAGGGCAACGCGAGCATGCGCAACGTCTGGGTCGCGCTGATCACCGCCGCGCTCCTCCTGGTCTTCGGCGGGCTCTTCGCCGCCGCCGACAGCACGTTCGCCGATCTCGTGGTGCGGCTGCTGCCCTCGGTGAACCCGGCGGAGTTCATGCTGCGGATCATCCTCGCCGCGATCCTGTTCCCGCTGGTGCTGCTGTGGACGTACACCGCGGTCGCGAAGCCCCGCTTCGACTCCCAGCGCCCCGAGGGCGAGCACCGCACCGTCTCCCGGTTCGAACTCTCGGTCCCCTTGGGCGCGCTGAACCTCCTGTTCATCGCATTCATCGCGGTGCAGCTGCGGGTGTTCATCGGCGGCGAGGCGTACGTCATGGCGACCAACGGGCTCACCTTCGCCGACTACGCCCGCAGGGGCTTCTGGCAGCTGAGCATCGTCGCCGCGCTCGCGCTCGGCGTCATCGCCGTCGCGGCCTGGCTCGCGCCCAAGCGCACCAAGGCCGACCGGTGGGCGGCCCGCATCCTCCTCGGCACCCTCTGCCTGCTGTCCATGGTGGTCATCGCCTCGGCCCTGTACCGCATGTTCACGTACGCCGACACCTACGGGCTCACCCGGATGCGCGTGTGGATCTTCACGGTCGAGATCTGGCTCGCGGTCCTGTTCGCGCTCGTCATCGTCTGCTGCTGGAAGCTCAAGGCCGCGTGGCTGCCGCGCGCCGTGCTCGCCTCGGGCGCACTGGCGCTGCTGGGCCTGGCCGCCGCGAACCCGGACGCGCTCATCGCCCGCTACAACCTCGAGCACGACCACAAGCTCGACCTCGGCTACCTCGAAGACCTCTCGGACGACGCCGTGCCCGAGTTCGCCGGCCTCTCCGACGCCGACCTCGACTGCATGCTCTTCGACCAGTCCGGCGAGGAGCGCGACCTCATGGCCTGGAACCTCGGCCACCAGCGCGCCTCCGGCCTCCTCAAAGAGCACGACGAGATGCCGGAATACTGCGACTGGGGCGACGGCCGCTTGTACAGCCAGGAGGAGCTCGAGGCCCCGGCGGTGGACGAGCATGAACCGGCGGGACCGTTCGAGACCGTCGAGCCGGACGTCATCGCCGACCCGCCGCCCGCCGCGTTCTTCCAGACGGCGACCTGCGATTCGGTCGACGCGGCCCAGACCAGCGCGTGGCTCGTCGACGAAGTCGACTCGTGGGGCCTCGAACCGGGCACCTCCGACGCGTACTTCAGCGAGACCGAGCCGAACGCGTGGCTCACCTGCGCGTTCTACAGCGGCGACATCGACGTCCAAGGGCAGGTGGCGTACACGGGCTCCACCAACGGCGCGGTGAATTCCCTGCAGAACGCCGTCCACGCCTACGAGGGCGGCAGCTGGCTCATCGTCGACCGCGAGGACGCCGTGGTCCTCTCCACCGGCTCCGATGCCGAGAGCCAGCTCCAGTATTACCAGGCCAAGGACAACCTGGTGATCTATGTGCACGTCATGGGCGTCTCGCGCGACACCGTCGCCGAAGCGGCCGCCGCGGACCTCGCCGCGCAGATGGCCGACCTGTACGCGACGTTTGCCTGAACGCATGTCCGACATCACCCGGGCGGCGCGGCGGCCGCTGAGCTGCCGCGCCGCCCGCGGCGCGTCCGTCCCGTCTAGACGCGAGCGGCATTCGGTGTTGACCGTTTCGCTTGGGGCCGAATAGGTTCGACCCATGCTGCGAGTGATCGGCGCGGGACTCCCGCGCACAGGAACCATGACCCTCAAGAACGCCCTCGAAACCCTCCTCGGGGCCCCCTGCCACCACATGGCCGAGGTCTTCAGCCGCACCGAGGTGGACCCGCCCGCCTTCCTGGCGGCGACCAAGGGCGACCTCCCCGACTGGGAGACGCTCCTCGGCGGCTACGCGGCCGCCGTCGACTGGCCCTGCTCGGCGTTCTACGCCGAACTGGCCGAGGCCTACCCGGACGCCATCGTCGTCCTCTCCCGCCGCGACAGCTTCGAGACCTGGTGGAAGAGCGCCAACAACACGATCTTCCAGGCGTTCGAGGCCGAGAGCCGCGGCGCGGAGTTCGGCGGCGCCGACTGGCCCGCCATGATCGACGGACTCTGGACGAAGACGTTCGGCGACGCCGACCGCTCCGAGCCCGCCACCGTCAAGGCCGCCTACGACCGCTACCACGAGCGCGTCCGCGCGACCATCCCCGCCGAGCGCCTCGTCGAGTTCGAGACCGGCGCGGGCTGGGAGCCGCTCTGCACCGCACTCGGCCTCCCGATCCCCGAGACCCCGTTCCCGCACCTGAACTCCACTGCGGACTTCAACAGCCAGAACCTGGACGAGATGACCTCGAAGAGCCCGGACCGGTCCTGACCGGGCGTCAGCCGCGGAGCCGCTCGGCGGCTTCGCGGCTGGCCTCCATGGCGAACCGCGCGTAATCCGGGCTCGCCCCCGCCATCCCGCACGTCGTCGAGACGCTCACCTGCCGCGGCAGCTGCTCGAGAGCGAACCCGAGCCGGTTCCACAAGGCGAGCACACGATCGGCCGCTTCCTTGCCGACGCCGGGACGGCGCTGCCCCAGCGGCGGCACCACTCCGGCGACGAGCCGCCCGCCGCCGTCAAGGTACTCCCCCAGGGCGTCGACCTTCGGCACGTCGTCGAGGTCCAGCAGCGTCAAGTCGACCGAGAGCGCCTGCGCCCCGGCCTCCTCCAGCAGCCGCACCGGCACATCCGGCGCGCAGCAGTGCACCACGACCGGGACGCCGACCTGCTCGGTGAGCTCCCGCAGCCGCTCCCGCGCGACCTCGACCGGCACGCGCCGGTAGAAGTCCAGCCCCGACTCGGTGTTCACCCGGCCCGCCAGCGCCGCCGGCAGACTCGGCTCGTCGATCTGGACCGACAAGGCGGCCTTCGGCATCCGCGCCTGCGCGGCCGCCACATGGTTCCGCAGCCCCTCGGCGAGCGACGCGGTCAGATCGGCGACCGCACCGGGGTCGGCGAGCATCGCGCCGCCGCCGCGCCGCCACAGGTTCGCGGCCAGCGTGAACGGGCCGACGGAGGTCAACCGCACGGGTCCGGTCGCGTCGACCTCGTGGAGGGCGTCGAGGTCGCGTTCGAGGAAGTCCAAGGCGCGGCGGGCGTCGCGGCCGGGCAGGTCGGCGATCTCCCACCGGAACGCCCACCACTGGACCGGCAGGCCCACGAGGAGGGCCGCGCCGCGGCCGATCATGTCCGCGCCGAGCCCCCGGTCGGGCAGCTCGGGCAGGTGCGGCCATTCGGGGAGCTCCCCGAAGACGACGTTGACGGCCTCTCGGACGTCCGTCCCGGGCAGGGAGCCGACGCCGGTGGCGACGCCCGTCGGCAGTGCCTCGGCGCCCGAGGACGGTGCGTCAGACACCCGCGGCCTCCACCGAGGAGGTCGAGTCGATCGTGCCGGACGCGAGCACCGCGTCGCCCGCGTCGGACGGGTCGTAGACGACGAGGGCCTGCCCGGCGGCGACGCCGTACGCGGGCTTGTGCAGCTTCGCGGTGAGCCCGCCGTCCTCGGCGGTCACGGTCGCGGGGTACACCTCGCCGTGGGCGCGCAGCTGGATCTCGGCCTCGAACGGCCCGGTCCGCTCGGCGGCGAGCCACACGGGCGCGCCGGTGCGGATGCGGTCGACGCGCAGGGCCTCGCGCGGGCCGACCTCGACGCGGTTGTCCACGGGCGTGATCGACAGGACGTAGCGGGGCTTCCCATCGGCGGCGGGCCGCTTGAGGCCGAGGCCGTGGCGCTGGCCGACGGTGAACTGGTGGGAGCCGTCGTGGCTGCCGAGGACTTCGCCGGAGGCGGCGTCGACGATCTCGCCTTCCTTGCGGCCGAGCTTGTTCTTGAGGAACCCGGAGGTGTCGCCGTCGGCGATGAAGCAGATGTCATGGCTGTCGGGCTTGCGGGCGACGGCGAGGCCGCGGGTCTCGGCCTCAACGCGGACCTGGTCCTTCGGGGTGTCGCCGAGCGGGAAGAGGGAGCCGGCGAGCTGGGCGGGGGTGAGCACGGCGAGCACGTAGGACTGGTCCTTGCCGGGGTCGACGGCGCGGCGCAGGAGGCCGTCGTCGCCCTTGCGGGCGTAGTGGCCGGTGACGACGGCGTCGAAGCCGAGGGCCATGGCGCGGTCGAGGACGGCGGCGAACTTGATCTTCTCGTTGCAGCGCAGGCACGGGTTCGGGGTGCGCCCGGCCGCGTACTCGGCGTAGAAGTCCTCCACGACGTCCTCGTGGAAGCGCTCGGCCATGTCCCACACGTAGAAGGGGATGCCGATGACGTCGGCGGCGCGGCGGGCGTCGCGGGAGTCCTCGATGGTGCAGCAGCCGCGGGCCCCGGTCCGGTAGGTCTGGGGGTTCTTGGACAGCGCCAGGTGGACGCCGGTGACGTCGTGCCCGGCCTCGACGGCGCGGGCCGCGGCGACGGCCGAGTCGACTCCGCCGCTCATGGCGGCCAGTACTCGCAGTTTCACGTGAACAACCTTAGGCCCGTGTGTTCGGAGACGGCCAGGGACCGGCCTGTGAGCCGGGGCGAGTCGGTGTCCGAGTCCATCCGTTCGCTCGCAGTGCCGATTTGCGGCTCGCAAGCTTCGCCGAGGCCGCGGAGGGGACTTCGTGTACCGGTGTTGCGTGCAAAGGCCCCGACAACGCGGCGAGCGGGCGAACGGGCCGGAGGGCGGCCGTCTCGGCTCACCGGCCGGGCCCTAAGAGAGCCCGGCGGTCTTGGCCCGTCGCACGGCCTCGGGCAGGGCCGCGACGAGCGCGTCGATGTCGGCTTCCGTGGTGGGCCAGCCGAGCGTGAAGCGCAGGGAGGAGCGGGCGTCGTCCGCTTCGGCGCCCATGGCGAGGAGGACGTGGGAGGGCTGGGCGATCCCGGCCGAGCAGGCGGAGCCTGTGGCGCATTCGACACCGGCGGCGTCGAGGAGCATGAGGAGCGCGTCGCCTTCGCAGCCGGGGAAGGAGAAGTGCGCGTTGCCGGGCAGGCGCGACTCGGGGTCGCCGTTGTAGACCGCGTCGGGGACGGCCGCGCGGATGCGGGCCACGAGGTCGTCGCGGAGCAGCGCCAGCCGCTGCGACTCGACCTGCTGGGTGCGGACGGCGTGCGCGACCGCTTCGGCGAGCGAGGCGATCCCGGGCACGTCGAGGGTGCCGGAGCGGATCTCGCGCTCCTGGCCGCCGCCGTGCAGCAGCGGCACGGCCTTCACGTCCCGGCGCAGGATGAGCGCGCCGGTGCCGGTGGGGCCGCCGAGCTTGTGCCCCGAGAGCGCGAGCGCGGCCGCGCCGGACGCGGCGAAGTCGACCGGGACGTGTCCGACGGCCTGGATCGCGTCGGTGTGCACGGGGATGCCGTGCGGCTCGGCCATGGCGGCGATCTCGGCGATCGGCTGGAGGGTGCCGACCTCGTTGTTGGCCCACATGCAGGTGAGCACGGTGATCTCGGTGCCGCGCTCGTCGAGGAGGGCGGCGAGGACGGCCGTGTCGACGCGGCCGAGCTTGTCGACCGGCAGCTCGGTCACGTCGGCCTTCTCGTGGTCGCCGAGCCACGCGACCGCGTCGGCGACGGCGTGGTGCTCGATCGCGGTGGTCACCACCCGGTTGCGGGCGGCGGTGCGGCGGTGCCAGTGGACGCCTTTGACGGCGAGGTTGTCCGCCTCGGTGCCCGAGCCGGTGAAGATGACCTCCCCGGGTTTGGCGCCCAGGGCTTCGGCGATGCGCTCGCGGGCCTCCTCGACCGTGCGGCGGGCGGTGCGCCCGGAACCGTGCAGGGAGGAGGCGTTGCCGAGGGCGCGGGCGGTGCGCACGTAGGCGTCGAGCGCCTGGGGGAGCATCGGCGTGGTCGCGGCGTGATCGAGATAGGCCATGGCCCCTCCAGTCTACGTTCGGTCCGCGGCCGACCACCTCCGCCGTGGCGGGCGCCTCCCGGCCCGCTCGGGCGGGACGCGGCGGGCGATCCCACGAGGAGTCCGATACCGTTCCGAGGGGTGGGACCGGAGTGCCGCCATATTCCGCATTAGTCGGCGTAATGCGTCGTGGTGCGCGCGAGATAGAATCTGACGAATCCTCCTACCTTTCCGATCGCGAGGGGTCGCCGCCCCGAGACCGGGGGTCCGAAGAAGGTCGAGTCTTCGACGCCCGTGTCGAGAGAAAGTGTGTTGCCGATGACGCCTGAGCTCGCCGAAGCGCTACGTGCCGGGCCGTTCCACACTGCCCTGCGCGTGGCCATCCAGACCAGCGGGCTCGGTCTCGACCGCATCCGCCACCGGCTCGCCATGCGCGGCATCACCGTGTCGACCACGAGCCTCAGCTACTGGCAGTCCGGCCGGTCCCGGCCCGAGCGGGCCGAGTCGCTCGCCGCCGTCACCGCGCTCGAAGACCTCCTGGAGCTCCCCGCCGGTTCCCTGCGGGTCCTCCTGGGCCCCAAGCGGGCCCGCGGGCCGCGCTCGATCCGGGGCCAGCTCCCCCGGCCCGACGCCGTCCTCGGCGGCGACGCCGTGCGCGAACTGTGCGACCAGGTGCCCGCCTCCCGCGAGCACACCCTGGACATCCTCAGCCAGCAGGTCATCGTCCACGTCGACTCCGAATGGCAGGAGTCCGTGTTCGAGCTGTCGATGCTCGTGCGGGCCCGCCGCGACGACGTGGACCGCTACATCCTGCTCTACCGCGGCGACACCGGCTGCGACATCGACGACATCGAGTTCAAGCCGGTCCGCGACTGCACCGTCCCGAACATCCTGCGCCACCCGGACGCGCCGGTCGCCCTGGCCGAGATCGTGTTCGACACGCCGCTGCCGAAGGGCGCGACCCACCTGTTCGAGATCGTCGTGCAGGGCAACGGCGGGACCTCCAGCGGCCACGGCAACGCGTTCCGCTACCCGGTCGACCAGTACTCGCTGCAGGTGCGGTTCGCGCCGGACGCGATCCCCAAGCGCGTGTACCGCTTCGCGCAGTCGAGCCTGCAGCGCGAGAAGCGCGAGACCGGCGACCTGCAGCTGGGCCCGAACCGCACCGTGGCGCTCGCTGAGCCGGTGCCGCGCCCGGGCGCGCTCGGCATCGGCTGGGAGATCGAATAGACCAAGGCGAAAGGCCCCACCGAACCGGTGGGGCCTTTACGGTGTGCCGCAGCGGTGCTCAGCCCTCGCTGTTGCGGAACCTGCTGACGAGCGCCCAGGCGCCCGGCAGCAGCAGCGCCGCGACGACGAGCTTGACGGCGTCGCCCGCGAGGAACGGGGTCATGCCGGCGGCGATCGCGTCGGAAGCGCTCATGTCGAGCGCGAAGGCGAGGTAGGGGACGCCGAACGCGTACATGAGCGCGTTGCCGACGACCATGAGCCCCACGGTCTTGAGGATGGTGCGGTCGCCGCCGCGGCGGGCGAGGTGGCCGACCGCGACCGAGGCCGCGAGGAAGCCGATGATGTAGCCGAAGGTCGGCATCGCGTAGCCGGAGGTGCCCTCGGTGAACCACGGGACGCCGGCCGCGCCCGCGGCGAGGTAGAACGCGAGGGTCACACCGGCGCGCAGCGGGCCGTAGGCGGCGCCGAGGAGGAGCACAGTGAACGTGGTCAGCACGAACGGCACCGGGCTGATCTGCGGGATCGTGATCGCGATCTGCGCCGAGGCGCCGACGGCGGCGGCGCCGCCGAGCACGAGCACGGCGTCGCGGGCGTACGCGGCGGCCTTCGTGCGAGCGGGCAGGAGATCAGCGAGAACGCTTGGCGCGGCAATCGCGGCAGCTGGGGCGACCATTGCGGATTCCTCCAACATCGTCTGTAGGTTCTATATAACGAGAGGCTGTCCCAGAGCGTAACGCACCGCTGTTTCATCGAAATGTCGGTCCCCCGGAGCACCATCGAAGCCGGGGGCGACAGCGAACGCGAGCCCCGCACGCGAACTCCGAACACGAACCCCCAAGCGGTGTCAGACCCTGATGCCACCATCGAATCGGGGGCGGCCGCGAATGCCCGATTTGCGGCAACCGCCGCGAACCGCCCAACTCCCCCAAGCGATCCGCCCGGCTGTCGCACCCCCGAGCAACCATCGAAACCGGGGGCGGCGGCGAACACGAGCCGCACTCGCCACCGCCCCGAACCCGCCCCGAACCCGCCGCGCTCCGCGCGGCGGTCGCCATCCCGGCGATCCGCCCACCTGACGACCACGGCCCGGCCCGCCCCCTTCCGGGGCCGGGCCGGGCCGGTCGTCGGTGCGCTACTTGCGCTACTTGCGCTTCTCGATCTCCTCGAGCGCCTGCGGGAGCACCTGGAAGAGGTCGCCCACCACGCCGAAGTCGGCCATGCCGAAGATCGGCGCGTCCGCGTCCTTGTTCACCGCCACGATCACGCGCGAGGTCTGCATGCCCGCGCGGTGCTGGATCGCGCCCGAGATGCCCGCCGCCACGTACAGCTGCGGGCTCACCGTCGTACCGGTCTGGCCCACCTGGAACTTGTGCGGGTAGTAGCCGGCGTCCGTCGCCGCGCGCGACGCGCCCACCGCGCCGCCCAAGGCGTCCGCCACACGCTCGATGAGCGCGAAGTCCTCCGCCGAACCCACGCCGCGGCCGCCGGACACCACGATCCCGGCCTCCGCCAGGCCCGGCCGGTCGCCCGCGGGCTCGTCCACCCGCTCCACGACCTTCACGCGCTGGTCGTTCTCGGTCACGGTCGCCGCCACGGCCTCCACGGTCGGCGCGCCCGGCGCCGGGGCCGGCTCGGTCGAGCCCGCCTTCACCGTCGCGAGCGTGAACCCCTTGGTGGCCTTCGACTTCACGATGGTCGCGCCCGCGAACGCGTCCTGCGTCGCGGTCCCGTCGGCCTCCAGGCCCGAGACGTCGGTCAGCAGGCCGTTCTCCAGCGCCACCGCCACGCGCGCCGCCAGGGCCTTGCCTTCGTCGGTGCTCGGCAGCAGGAAGAAGCCCGGCGCGGCCGAGCGCGCGAGGTCGATGAGGACGGTCGCCTTCGGATCCACGAAGTAGTCGTCGGCGCCCGCCGCGTCCACCCGGTAGACCTTCGCCGCGCCGTACTCGCCCGCCAGCGCGGCCGAGGCGTCGTCGAAGGCGATCGCCGAGACGTCGCCGAGCGTGCGGCCGAGGGTCAGGACCTCGGCGGCGTGCTTGCCCGAGTTCGGTACGTACACAAGGATGTCAGTCATCATCGGCTCCTAGATGAACTTCTCGGCGGCGAGGAATCCGGCGAGCGCGACGCCGCCCTGGCCCTCATCGGTGACGATCTCGCCGGCGGTGCGCGCGGGGCGGTCGGCGGCGCTCAGCACCTCGTTGCCCGCGGCGGCCGGGCCGGCCTCGCCGACGCCGAGGTCCGCGAGGGTCAGCGTCTCGACGGGCTTGCGCTTGGCGGCCATGATGCCCTTGAGGGACGGGTAGCGCGGGGTGTTGATGGTGTCCCAGACGGACACGATCGCGGGAAGGTCCGCGCTGAGGACGTCGTATCCGTTGGTGCGCTGGTGCTCGACGGTGATCGCGCTGCCGTCGGTGTCGATCTTGCGGGCGCCGGTGAGCGCGGGCTTGCCGGTGCGGGCGGCGAGCAGCTGGGGCATGACGCCCATGCCGGAGTCGGTGGACTCGGCGCCGGCGATCACGAGGTCCCATTCGAGGCGGCCGAGGGCCGCGGCGAGGATCGCGGAGGTGGTGAGGGCGTCGGAGCCGCCGACGGCGTCGTCCTCGATGTGCACGGCCTTGTCGGCGCCCATCGCGAGGACCTTGCGCACGGTCTCCGTGGCCTGGCTCGGCCCGAGGGTGAGGACGGTGACCTCGCCGCCGTGAGCCTCCTTGAGCTGGAGGGCGGCTTCGACGGCGTACTCGTCGAGCTCCCCCATGACGTTGTTGGCGCCGTTGCGGTCGACCCGCAGCTGGGCGTCCAGCCGTCTCGCGAGTCCCGAGTCCGGGACCTGCTTGACCAGAACCACGATGTTCATCGACAACCTCCGAGGTCGTACTAGAGGACGCTTGTTGGCCTTAGTTTTCGTTCAGGCGTCTCGGCCTGAACTATATCCTACGAAGTTACTTACGGGTAACCACCCGAGGCGTTGTTGTCCCGGGCGCGGCGGACAGGCATGATTGGACCATGATCCGCGCGTTCGTCTTCCTGGTCCTCGCACACCTGGCGCTGGTCATCGCAGCGGTCGCGGACTGCCTCGGCGGTGAGCACGCCCCCAGGAAGCTCACGCGCGCTTGGTGGGTCCTCATCATCGTGCTGGTCCCGGTCGTCGGCGGCGTCCTGTGGTTCACGGTCGGCCGGGCGCGCCCGCCGCGCCCGCAGCCCGGTCCGCGCCGCGGGAACGCCGGTCCGCACAGCCCGCGCGGGCCGGTGGCACCGGACGACGACCCCGACTTCCTGCGCGACATCGACCGCCGCCTGCGCGACGACAAGAAGGACGACTGACCGCGCCCCGACCGCTTCGGCGATCGGGGCGGTGTCTCGCGCTCCGGCGTTCAGGCCGACTTCTCGCGGCGCAGGCGCACGGCCCGCCGCGGCGAGGCCTTGGTCCGGGGCACCAGCGTGGGGTTCACGTTGCGGCGCACCACGTCGGCGGTGATCTCGACCTTCGCGACCTCGTCGGCGCGCGAGGGGATCTCGAACATGACCGGCTGCAGGACCTCTTCCATGATGGCCCGCAGTCCGCGCGCGCCCGTGCCGCGCAGCATCGCCGATTCGACGATGGGCTCGAGGGCGTCCGCGGCGAACTCGAGCTCGACGCCGTCGAGTTCGAGGAGCCGCTGGTACTGCTTGACGAGGGCGTTGCGCGGCTCGGTGAGGATGCGCAGCAGCGCCGCCTTGTCGAGGTGGTCCACAGTGGTCAAGATGGGGAGGCGCCCGACCATCTCGGGGATGAGCCCGTACTTCAGCAGGTCGTCGGGCATGACCTGGGAGACGATCGCGTCTTCGGCGGAGTCCTCGGCGTCGTGCAGGTGGGCGGTGAAGCCGACGGTCCGCTTGCCGACGCGGGCCTTGATGATCTCCTCGATCCCGGCGAACGCGCCGCCGCAGATGAAGAGGATGTTCGTGGTGTCGATCTGGATGTGCTCCTGGTGCGGGTGCTTGCGCCCGCCCTGCGGCGGCACGGCCGCGTGGGTGCCTTCGAGGATCTTCAGGAGCGCCTGCTGCACGCCCTCGCCGGAGACGTCGCGGGTGATCGAGGGGTTGTCGGCCTTGCGTCCGGCCTTGTCGATCTCGTCGATGTAGATGATGCCGGTCTCGGCGCGCTTGACGTCGAAGTCGGCGGCCTGGATGAGTTTGAGGAGGATGTTCTCCACGTCGTCGCCGACGTAACCGGCCTCGGTGAGGGCCGTGGCGTCGGCGATCGCGAACGGGACGTCGAGCATCCGGGCGAGGGTCTGGGCGAGGTGGGTCTTGCCGGAGCCGGTGGGGCCGACCATGAGGATGTTCGACTTCTGGAGCTCGACGTGGTCGCCGCCGCGGATCGAGCCGAGCTCGTCGAGCTGCACGCGCTTGTAGTGGTTGTAGACCGCGACCGCGAGCGAGCGCTTGGCGGCGTCCTGGCCGATGACCCACTGGTCGAGGAATTCGACGATCTCCTTGGGCTTGGGCAGGTCCTCCCAGGCGACCTCGGCCTCTTCGGCGAACTCCTCTTCGATGATCTCGTTGCACAGGTCGATGCACTCGTCGCAGATGTAGACGTTGGCCGGCCCGGCGATGAGCTTGCGGACCTGCCGCTGCGACTTCGAGCAGAACGAGCACTTCAAGATCTCGCTGTCACCCAGGCGAGGTGCCATCGCGGTAACTCCCTTCCTCGGCGGGCCCGCGGGCTCCGGCCGAGCGTGCTTTCTCGCTCCATTGCTGAAAGGTCAACCCGTGCCACCGATCCGGCTCCGTTGATTCAGGACGAACCGGTGTCTCGATCCAGTATTTCGCATTTGCCGCCACCGTGCCACCCTCGCCGACCGCGGTCGCCGACCGCGCGGGGGCCTGGGCAACGGTATCGCGGCCGGGCGACGTCGGGGGCGGATCGATCGGAGGTGAGGGTCCGTCGGATGGCGGCGGGGGCCGGGCGTGCGGGACGCCCGGCCCCCGGCACTGGGCTCGTTACGCCGCGGCCTCGGCGGGCAGGGCGTTCTTCTTGCGGTAGGTCAGGACGTTGTCGACGATGCCGTACGCGACGGCCTCCTCGGCGGTGAAGATCTTGTCGCGCTCGATGTCGCGGCGGACCTTGTCCACGGGCTGGCCGGTGTGGCGGGCCAGGATCTTCTCCAGCTGGTCGCGCATGCGCATGATCTCGCGGGCCTGGATCTCCATGTCGGAGGCCTGGCCGAAGGTGCCCTCGGTGGCCGGCTGGTGGACGATCACGCGGGAGTTCGGCAGCGCGGTGCGCTTGCCGGGGGTCCCGGCCGCGAGCAGCACGGCGGCGGCCGAGGCGGCCTGGCCCATGCACACGGTCTGGATGTCCGGGCGCACGTACTGCATGGTGTCGTAGATGGCCATGAGCGCGGTGAGCGAGCCGCCGGGAGAGTTGATGTACATGATGATGTCCCGGTCGGGGTCGTTGCCCTCGAGGACGATCAGCTGGCTCATGATGTCGTTCGCGGAGGTGTCGTCGACCGGGGACCCGAGGAAGATGATCCGGTCCTCGAACATCTTGTTGTACGGGTTCATCTCCTTGATCCCGTACGAGGTCTTCTCCGTGAACGACGGGACGATGTAGCGGGCCTGGGGGCCGAAGCCGCCGGCCTGGGCGTGGATGTCCATCATCTGGTTCCCCTCTTTCGTGCTTAGTTGGCCTCGGCGGGGACGTCGGCCACCCGCTTGACGACGTGGTCGATGAAGCCGTAGTCCTTCGCCTCGGCGGCGGTGAACCAGCGGTCGCGGTCGGAGTCGCGCTCGATCTCCTCGATCGTGCGGCCGGTGTGCTCGGCGACGCGCTCCTGGAACATCTGCTTGGTGTAGAGCATCTGCTCGGCGAGGATCGCGACGTCGGAGGCGGTGCCGCCGATGCCGCCGGAGGGCTGGTGCATCATGATGCGCGCGTGGGGAAGCGCGTAGCGCTTGCCCGAGGTGCCGGCGCACAGCAGCAGCTGGCCCATGGAGGCGGCCATGCCCATGCCGACGGTGGCGACGTCGTTCTTGATGTACTGCATGGTGTCGTAGATGGCCATGCCGTCGTAGACCGAGCCGCCGGGCGAGTTGATGTAGAGCTTGATGTCGCGCTCCGGGTCCTCGGCTTCGAGGAGGAGCAGCTGGGCGCACAGGCGGTTGGCGATCTCGGAGTTCACGTCCGAGCCCAGGAAGAGGATGTGCTCCTTGAGGAGGCGGTCGAAGACCATGCTGTCCAGGCCGACCGCGGAAGGGTCGCCACCGCCGCGACGGGCGACCGCGTTGACGACGTCCTTCTCCAGCTTCGAGGAGAACGGAATCGAATGCTCCATGTCTTGCACCTTCATTCTGTCTCGGCGATTTGCACTCGGCGTTGCGGTTACCAATCCAGACCTTAGCCCGTCGGGGCGACGATCGGACGCGCCTGGGCTCCGTGTTCGCTGCGAGCGGAGAGCGGGCCTCCGCTTGGCTCGCGGGCCGTGAATACGCGACGCTTGCGAGCCGGAATGGTGCGGCCCCGGCGACGCTCGCGAGTCGTGACCGCACACCGCCCTCCCCCGCCTATGGTGCGGCGCAGGCCACTCGCGACGCCCGCACTGGATGTCCGTCCTCCGGAGGGGCGAAACGCGCAGCCCAGGGGCGGAAACGCGATCGGGGCCCGGCCGATGCGGCCGGGCCCCTCACTCGATCGGGCTAGTCGGTGACGTGCAGGAGCAGGTTCGGGCTGCCCTGGACGTCGCTGATCGCCCCCGGCACGGCCGCGCCGGTGAGCGCGTCGGCGACCTCGGCGGGCGAGGCGTCCGGGTGGGCCGAGAGGTAGACCGCGGCGGCCCCGGCCACGTGCGGGGAGGCCATCGACGTGCCGCTCAGCGCCGAAGGCGTGCCGAACAGGTACGGGGAGGTGATGTTCTCGCCGGGCGCGAAGAGGTCGACGCAGTCGCCGAAGTTGGAGAAGTCGGCGCGGGCGTCGGCTTCGGTGGAGGCGGCGACGGTGATCGCCTCGGGGGTGCGGGCCGGGGAGACGCCGCACGCGTCGGCGGTCTCATTGCCCGCGGCCACCGCGTAGGTGACGCCGGAGTCGATCGAGGCGGCGATGGCCGCGTCGAGGGCGTCGCTGACGCCCCCGCCGAGGCTCATGTTCGCCACCGCCGGTTTGACGGCGTTCTCGGTCACCCAGTTCACGCCTTGGATGACCCCGGCGGTGGTGCCGGAGCCGAGGCAGTTGAGGACCTGCACGGGCACGATCGTGACCGCTTTGGCCACACCGTGACTCGTGCCGCCGACGGTCCCGGCGACGTGCGTGCCGTGGCCGTTGCAGTCGAGCCCCTGGAGGCCGGGGAGGATCGCGGAGTAGCCGGTGCCGGTGCGCCCGGAGAAGTCCGCGGTGCTCGCCCAGATCCCGGTGTCGATGATGTAGGCGGTGACGCCTTCACCGGCGTTGGGATAGGTGTAGGAGCCCGAGAGCGGCAGGCCGGTCTGGTCGATGCGGTCGAGGCCCCACGAGGGCGGGTCGTCCTGGGTCGCCTGGATCTCGACGGTCTGGTTCTGCTCGACGTAGGCCACGTCGGGGTCGGCGGCGAGCCGTTCGGCCTCCGCCTCGCTCATCGAGGCGAGCACGGTGTCGACCGAGCCGTAGACCTGCTCGACGTCGCCGCCGAACGCGTCCACGGTGGCGGCGTCGACGCCGTCCTCGAAGGCGACGAGGTAGGAGCCCGCGATGGCGTCGGGGCTGTCGGCGGCGAGGATCGAGGCGGTCTCGGCGTGGACGGGGGCCGCCGCGAATCCGGTCGCGGCGAGGGTTACGAGCGAGGCGGTGAGGAGGTAACGGCGTACGGGGGGATGGTTCACCATGTATGAACACCCTTCGGGAGAAAACGGGCTATGGCATCTGTCACAAGATACCAAGGAATTGGTAGATTCGGTTACCTCGCGGTAGCGAAAACTGAAAATCCCTCTTAGCCCACAATGGAGTGACTGTGTCCGGTTCCCCCGCAACCCGTCTCCGCTTCCTCGGCCTCCTTTTCTGGATGGCCGGGGGCGTCGTGCTCACCTTCGCGTGGATGGGCATGGCCGAGCTCGCCTACGTCGACGGCCAGATGCCCTACCTCGTCTCCGGCGGCGCGGCCGGCCTCGCGCTCGTCGTCGTCGGCTCCACCCTCATCCTCTCCGCGGCCGTGTCCGATGCGGCCGAGCGCGGCGCCCAGCGCACGGCCGAACTCCTCAAGCAGGCCGCCGACGAGGCCGCTGACCAGGCGTTCGAGGAGGAGAAGGCCGCGCCCGAACCCGCCCCCGCCGAGGCCCGCGAGGCGGATGCGAAGAGCGGGGCCGGAGCCGCTTAGGCGGCGCTAGGCTCAAGGAAAAGTTGCAGTTCAATACCACCTAACGCGCGCTACTGTCGCGCGTTAGGAAACATCTGCTATGGTCGGGCAAGCGCATACCCGGGTGACTTGGCACACGTGGTCGGCGCGACAGCGAGCACACGGCCGTCGCCACCGCTCGCTCCGAACCCCGACGGGTCCCTCACCGGCCCGCATCCTGAAGAGAGAGCTCAATGAAGAGAAGACTCATCCTCACCGCCGGCACCGCCGGTGCGGCGG
The DNA here is from genome assembly GCF_040674615.1 of Glycomyces sp. NPDC049804. Classification (NCBI taxonomy): domain Bacteria; kingdom Bacillati; phylum Actinomycetota; class Actinomycetes; order Glycomycetales; family Glycomycetaceae; genus Glycomyces; species Glycomyces sp. NPDC049804. The sequence goes on along the minus strand of NZ_JBFAMQ010000007.1, from coordinate 50,480 downwards.
CCCTGCCCCTCAGCGCCTGCGGCTTCATCGGCGGCGGCGACGACGAGGGCGACGCGAAGACCATCAAGTTCTGGCTCTCGGGCGACGCCAACCAAGGCGGCGGCTTCCAGAAGATGGCCGACAAGTACTTCGAGGAGACCGGGGTGACCGTCGACATCGACGACATCCCCTACGACGACTTCAACACCCGCCTGCGGAACGCCGCCCAGGCCGACGGCCTGCCCGACCTCGCCCGCGTCACCGCCATCGACCCGCTCTGGATGAACCAGCTCGAAGACCTCAGCGGCGTCGCCAGCGAGCACGGCGTCATGGAGAACCTCCTCACCGAGAACGCGGACGGCGAGATCCCGACCTTCCTCACCGACCTCACCGCCGTGGGCCTCTACGTCAACAAGTCCCTCTTCGACGAGGCCGGGGTCGCCTACCCGACCACCGCCGACCAGATCTGGACCTGGGACGAGTTCATCGCCGCCGTCAAGGAGGTGAAGGCCGCGACTGGAGCGCGCTACGGACTCGTCATGGACCCGTCCTCGCACCGCCTGCGCTCCTTCCTGTACCAGTTCGGCAGCAACGGCTTCGAACTCGGCGACGACTGCACGTACTCCACCGACGAGGCCGCCACGACCGCAGCGCTCCAGTTCTTCGCCGACATCAACGACGACGACGTCATGCCCCGCTCCGTGTGGGTCTCCGGCGACGACGCCAACGCGCTCTTCAAGAGCGGCCAGGTCGCCGCCTACTACTCCGGATCCTGGCAGGTCGCCGACTTCCAGGCCAACATCGCCGACTTCGAATGGGCCTCGGCCCTCATGCCCGCCCAGACCCGGCGCGCCACCAACCTCGGCGGCGGCTACGCCGTGGTCTTCAAGGGCGACAAGTCCGAGGCCGCCATGGACTTCGTCAACTGGCTCTTCACCGCCGAGAACTACACCGAGATCTGCGAGATCTCCGGCTTCCTGCCCGTCATCCAGGGCCTCGACATCGACTACGGCGCCTCCCAGGCCAGCTTCGACCTCTACAACGAGGAGATCGCCGCGTCCGACCCCATCTCGAGCGCCCAGGACAACGACTCGCTCGAAGCGGTCTACCAGGGCCGGACGGCCGGAGGCGACGCCGACCCGCTGAAGGAGGAGGCCATCAAGCTCGCCAACGGCGACCAGGACGTGCCCACCACCATCGCCAACATCATCGCCGGCCTCAACGAGAACATCGTCTGCGAGTAGACCTTTGACGGCCACCGCCATCCGAACCCAGACCCCTGCCGGGCCGCGCAAGCGGCCCGGCAAGGGCCGCCGCGCCCAGTACCGACTCGCGCCGCTCATCCTGTCCGGCCTCAGCATCGTCCTGTTCCTGGTGTTCTTCGTCTGGCCCGGCAGCCTGGGCCTGATCTACTCGTTCACCGACTACACCGGCCTCGGCACGCCCGAGTTCATCGGCCTCGACAACTACGAGAAGCTCTTCGCCGACCCGACCTTCTACCAGTCGCTCACGCGCACACTGCTGTTCGCGGTCATGGCCGTCCCGCTCATGTACGTCATGTCGCTCTCGATCGCCGCGCTCCTGGTCTCCAACCACACCAAGGGCAAGTCGCTCGCGAAGGTCGTGTTCTTCTTCCCCTGGCTCATCTCCCCCATCGTCGCGGGCGTCGTGTGGCGCTGGATGTTCGGCGAGAGCTTCGGCTTCGTCAACTACCTCATCACCCGCCTCGGCGCCGACCCGCTCGCCTGGCAGACCGACCCCGACCTCGCACTCATGGTCGTCGTCATCGCCGCGACCTGGGGCGGCACCGCCTTCAACATGCTCATCTTCATCGCGGCCCTCAAGAACGTGCCGCGCGCCTACTACGAGGCCGCCGAGATCGACGGCGCGAACGCCTGGCAGCGCTTCCGCCACATCACGCTGCCCTCCATCGCGCCCACCTCGTTCCTCGTCATCCTCCTCTCCTCGCTCGGGGCCATGAAGGAGTTCGCGATGGTCCAGGCGCTCAACGGCGGCGGTCCCGGCACCTCGAACGTCATGCTCATCCAGTACATCTACGAGACCGGCTTCAAACGCGCCGACATCGGCTACGCCAGCGCCGTCTCCATGATCCTGCTGCTCATCCTGCTGACCATCGCCCTCGTGCAGATGGCCGTCAACCGGAGGCAATCCGCATGAGCGCCCTCACCACCGCACCGCGCAAAGCGAACCGCAAGGCGCGCAATACCAAAGAGCTCGGCGCCGTCGTCCCCATGACGACGTTCATGTGGCTGCTCGCCGCGCTGTACGCGTTCCCGCTCGTCTGGTTCCTGCTCAGCGCCTTCAAACCCGGCTCGGAACTGTTCCAGTACCCGCTCACGATCCTCCCCGAGAACCCCACCGTCGCCGGGTTCGAGAAGGCGTGGGACCGGTTCGACTTCATGCTGTACTTCTCGAACACGCTCGCCGTCGCGCTCACGACCACCGTCCTGACGGTCATCGCGAGCGCCATGTGCGGGTACGCCCTCGCGAAGTACCAGGACAAGCTCTGGGTGCGGATCTTCTTCATCTGCCTGCTCGCCACGACGATGCTCCCCACCGAGGTCATCCTCTCGCCGACGTTCCTCGTCATCCGCGACCTCGGCATGTACGACACGATGGCGGGCCTGGTCGTGCCCTCGATCCTCACCGTCACCGGCGTGTTCATGTTCCGGCAGTTCTTCGTGTCCATCCCCGACGACATCATCGAGGCCGCCCGCATCGACGGGGCGCGCGAGACCGGGATCTTCTTCCGGATCATGCTGCCCATGTCGCGGCCGATCATCATGACGCTGGCGATCTTCTCGTTCCAGTGGCGCTGGAACGACTACATCTGGCCGCTCATCGTCGTCGGCGACGAACGCAAGTTCACGCTCCAGATCGCCCTGCGGTCCATCGTGGGCGCCGAGAACATCGACTGGCCGCTGCTGCTGGCCGCGTCGGTGATGTCGATCCTGCCGCTCGTGCTCATCTTCATCGTGTTCCAGAAGTACGTCATGAACGAGGACATCAATGCCGGACTCAAGGACTGACACCGCGTTCCTGGCGGCGGTCACGGCGGCGGCCGACGAACGGGCGCGCGACGTGCTCGCCGGCGTCGACGGCCTCCTCTCGAGCTCGCCGCACCACCGGGCCGTCATGTCCGCCGCGAAGACCCTCGTCGCCTGCGCCGTCCACCGCGACTCGGCCCTGCACGCCTCCGGCGAAGCCGCGCGCACCGCCGACCGGCTCATCGGGTTCCTCGCCGGCATGCAGGGCGGCAACGGCCTGTTCGACGGCGAGAACCTCGCGTCCCCGCCCGACACGGCGTTCACCGTCAACGACCTCTGCGACACGTACGCCCTCCTCCAAGGCGACGCGGTCCCGGACGCACTGCGGCCCTTGGCCGGAGCCCTCGAGGCCATCGCCTCGGCCGCGGCCGGGCCGCTCCGCCGCGGCGGCGTCCACACCCCGAACCACCGGTGGGAACTGAGCGCCGCGCTCGCGCGCCTCAACACGCACTGGCCCGACGAGCGGCTGGTCGCGCGAGTCGACGAGTGGCTCTCCGAGGGGATCGACATCGCCCCCGACGGCATGTACTCCGAGCGGAGCGCGAACTACTCCCTGTACGTCTCGAACCCGTCCCTGACCGCGATCGGCACGGCCCTGGACCGGCCCGTGCTGCTCGACGCGGTCTGCCGCAACCTCGAAGCGGTCGCCGCCACGGCCCTGCCCGACGGCACGGTCGAGACCGTGCACTCGCGGCGGCAGGACCAGCTCGGCACGATCCCGCTGGCGCCCTTCCTGATGCAGTTCCGGCGGTACGCGATCGCACGCGGCCGCGGGGACTTCGCCGCGATCGTCGAACACCTCCTCGAAGCGCCTATCGCCAACCCGGCGGACGCGCTGGCCGAGATCCTGCTGGAGCCGGCTTTGGCCGGGGTGCTCCCGGAGGCCGAGGAAACGAGACCGGTCGAGACGGTGTTCCACTCGTCGGGTCTCGCGGTGGTGCGGGACGGCGACTTCGCGGTGACGGTGTTCGGGGGCACGGACTACGCGGGGCACGGCTGGATCCGCTCGGGTCTGTCGAGCAACCCGACGTTCCTGCGGGTGTTCGCGGGCGGAGCGGTGCTGGATTCGGTGCGGCTCTCGCGGGAGTTCTTCGGCATGGGGCCGTTCCGGGCCGACGATTTCGAGTACGAGAACGGATCGTTCATCCTCACGGAGCGGATCGCGGCCTCGTACTACCAGCCGCTGCCCGAGGCCTATCGGCGGGCGGACGGCGAGTACGCGCTCACGGACGACGGCCGGTTCTCGGCTTCGATGGACTTCCCGCACCGGCCGACCGATGTGGTCGCGCTGGAGACCGAGGCCCGCGTGCGTGTTGGCGAAGGCGAAGTGCGCCTTGGCATCGAGGCGAAGCCCGGCCGAGTGCGGCAGGTGCTCGAGCTGGCGTTCCGCGAGGGCGGCGAGCTGGAGGGCGTGAAGCCTCTGGCGTCGGGCGGGTTCGAGCCGGCCGGCGGCGAGTTCGCGTACCGGGTCGGCGAGCACCGGATCGCGGTGAGCGTCGACGACCGGGGCCCGAACCTGGCGGGGCCGGGGTACCACCCGGGCGAGGACTACACGCACTTGTCGGGAACCGATGCGGCCCAAGGCCTCCGGGTCTATGTGCCGCTGCCGCGGTCAGGCCGGTGCACACTGCTGATCCGAACCCGCTGAACCGAAGGCCGGCCCCGATCCCGGGGCCGGCCTTCGGCGCTCAGACAAGAAGAAGCAACACAGCGGCAGCGACCATCACTGCCGCGGTGGCGAAGTGCACCCCGAAGGAGGCCGATCGAGGCCCCTTCGCGCGCACGACGATCAGCCCGTCGAACACAGGCATGAGAGCGGCAGCGAGCATGACCCCGCCGGCGACACCGCTGGTGCCGAACGCGATCGCGACCAGGAGCATGGCCCCGGAACCGAAGTCCCGCCCGCCCTTGACCGTCAGCCAGGAGTTGAGAACCGGGTCATCGGCGGGCGTGCCGGGAATGCCGAAGCCGGCGTAGAACTGCGGCTTGAGCATCCCCGTGGCGCCCATGGCGACCACGGCCAGGCCGATGAGCGAAGCAAGTGAGTAGGCGATGATGGCGAGCACGGGGCGTCCTTCCGGGAGGGGAAGAATCTAGCAACGCTAGATTCATTGCCAATGATACACACACCGTCCCTTAAAAATCTAGCAATGCTAGAATCTTGTGATGACCGCCGCAGAACGCCGTGAACGCCAACGCGCCGAACGACACCAGCTCATCATCACCGCCGCCCGCGAACTCGCCGAAGCCGAGGGCTGGGAGGCGGTCACCACCCGCAAGCTGGCCGACCGGGTCGAATACAGCCAACCCGTCCTCTACGGCCACTTCGCCAACATGGAGGCCATCCGCGACGCCGTGGCGGTCGAGTGCATCGCCGAGATGGCCGAGCAACTGCACGAAGCCCGCCAGGCCGCCCCCGAATCCGACGCCGTCCGCGCGGTCTGCACCGCCTACCTCGACTACGCCGCCGCCCACCCGGCCGCCTACCAGGCCATGTTCACTCTGCCCACCAAGATGAAGTTCGCCCACGCCGAGACCCCCGCCCCTCTCCGCCAGGCCTTCAACGAGTTCGTCAGCGCCTTCGGCACCTTCAACGACCGCAACGCCGCCCTCGCCGAACTCATCTGGGGCTCCCTCCACGGCATGGCGGTCCTCCTCAAGAGCGGCCGCATCCCCGAGGACGCGCAGCAGGAGCGACTCGACCTGCTCATCACCCTCTTCGCGAAAGCCCCGGCCTAGCAACGGATCCCGCTTTCGCTCCACCACCCGCCAGCTCGTTCGTATACTGGCGGGCATGGCCTCCCGCATCAGTGAGCTGATCCTCGACTGCGAAGACCCCGAACGGCTCGCCGCATTCTGGTGCGCCGTCCTCGACTACGTCGAACTCGGCCGCGAACCCGACGGCGGCGTCGAAATCGGCCCGCCCGGCGTCGGGTTCGGGGGCCTCCAACCCACGCTGATCCTCAGCCCCAGCACCGATCCGAAGCACTGGAAGCTCCCCCTGCATATCGACATCAACCCCACCGACCGCGATCAGGACGCCGAACTCGAGCGCCTGCTCGCTCTGGGCGCCAGGCCGGCCGACGTCGGTCAGACCGGCGAGGAGAACTGGCATGTCCTCCAGGACCCGGAGGGCAACGTGTTCTGCCTCCTCCACGCCCGCATCGACCCGGCCTAGCTCGACCAGATTGCGTACGAAAGCTCCCGAGGTCCCTTGTCGGCTGGGCCGGACTACAACCGCCCGACTCGAATTGGCTGCTGTTCAACCTGGCAGCGACAACGAGGCAGCGCCACATTGGGGCGCTACTCCGGCTGCCAGCCCCGATTCGGACGCGGTTCAGGCGGGCAGCGACAAAAGGGTCTGAGGGAGGCGCGGGTGTGCAGTGCGGCCGCCAGGCAGCGCTCGTGCCCCGCGATTCACCTTGGGCCGCAGCGGTTCCGTCGCGCCTCGTGAATGTCCCTCATGGATTATTCACCCCTTTGAGTGATGACACCACCACCCCGCGCCTGTCATCATTGAAGTACGAACAAGCAGGCGAAAACAGTCAGACCATTCGAGAACAGCGGAAGGAGACGGTCGATGAGCTCTTGCACCAGCACCCCCGGTTCCGAACGCGCCGCCGCTATCCGTTCCGCTCTCGATGACGCCGCCTCTTTGATCAACGCCCAGCACGCCCAGGTCCTCTCCTGGGTGATCGAGATGAAGGAGCAGGGGCTCCACCGCTCGGCGTTCGGGTTCTCGGCCCTGCGGGATCTGTTGGTCTCCCAGTTCGACTTCCACAACCGCACCGCCGCCGACATCGCGGCCATCGCCCGCCTGTCAGGCAAGTTCCGCCTCCTGGCCCAGGCGGCGGTGTCCGGAGCGGCGAGGATCGACCAGGTCGCCTACGCCGTCCGCCAGCTCGAGCAGACCCCGGCCATGCGCCTGTTCGCCCGCACCCCCTTCCAGACCCCGGCCCCCTCCCCCTTCGACCCTGAGACCCTGTGCGCGACGCCTGAGGCCATGGTCGCCCAGTACTGCGCACACGCCACCTTCACCGAGCTGCGCCGTCACCTCGATGAACTCTGGGCCTCGATCGCCGAAGCGACCGAGCTGTTCGATGCGCTGGGCGAGCAGTCGATGCAGCGCCTCGAACTCACCCCGCAGGGCAACGGCATGTGGGCTCTGGAAGGCCAGCTGTGCGAGGCGACCGGCCGCCTGCTCGACAAGTACCTGAAGACCGCCTGCCCGCCCCCGCGCCAAGAAGACCAGGACCAGGACGCCGAAGGCGGGGGTCTGCTGCCCGCGCAGGCCAACCGCAATGCCGAGGCCTTCCACCAGCTCCTCGCCGGGTACGGGTCCTCCCCGCAAGCGGCCACGAGGCACGGGCACACCGCCACCCTCGACCTGACCATGGACATCGAGACCCTGCAGGGCAAGGACACCGGCCGCCTGCCCCTCCTCGAGGGCCAACCCATCTCGGTCGCCCGCGCCCGCCTCCTCGCCTGCGAAGCCGCCATCATCCCCTCGGTCTTCGACTACGCCAAGGGCGAAGCGGTCGAACTGGGCCGTGCTGAGCGCCTGCCGAATGCGGCCCTGCGCCGCAAGCTCGAACTCGAACAGAGCGAGGGCTGCGCTTGGCAGGGCTGTGACCGGCCCCTGGCATGGACCGAGGCGCACCACATCCAGCATTGGGCCGATGGCGGACCGACCACGGCCGACAACCTGATCCTGCTGTGCCGGTTCCATCACGGCCGCATCCACACCCCGGGCTGGAGCGTGGAGAAGACCGGCCCCGGCACCGCGGTCATCACCCACCACGAAGGCCACGAGATCGAGAGCGCCCCCGCCGAGGCATCGGCCGGGTGTGGCTGCTCCGACTGGCGCACCGATGCCGACATGGATGCCGAGAACCAGGGCACCGAATGGGACGTGTTCCCGACCGGGCTCTACCGGTCCGAATGGTCCGAGGCTATGAAGCCCGACCTGGACGCCCTCACAGAAGCGATCGAGAGGGATCGGGCGATCAAGGCCATGCGGACAGCCAAGGCGAAATGCCGAGAGCAGTTCAAGGCATCCACCCCATCACCATCACCGGTGCCGGTCTTAGGCCGCCCCAGCAGGCGAGGCATCTGCTGGGGGAAGCGCCGCACGCATCAAGCAGCGCAGCCCGACCCGCATGGGTTCGGGCCCTCCGGCATGCCCACGCCCGGAATCCGGCCCCGCCCCACCCCTCCTGTCGCTGCCCGCCTGAACCGCGCGCATCACCAGACCGGGCAGTCGATGGCCCGCCGCGAGACGCTCAGACCTCGTTGTCGCTGCTCGCTTGAACTGCAGTTCATTCTCGGCGGGGAGCCGAGGTCCGGCCGAAGCGCAATGGGGCCTCGTTGTCGTTGCCCGCTTGAACTGCAATCCGACCCAGCCGGGGAGCCGAGGTCCGGCCCAAGCGCCATGGGACCTCGTTGTCGCCGCCCGCCTGAACCGCAGGCATCACCCCACCAGGCACCCGAAATCCCCGCCCGATCGCAATCAGAGCTGGTAGTCGCTGCCGCCCGAACCTGGTACCCATCCGAGCGGAAGGCCGCGCCGGGATTTACGACCCTCGCCCTCCCTGTAGTCGCTGCCTGAGGTCCGTGAAGCCGAGGATGGCACACGCATCGGGTTTCTCGGGCTGGATCGTGGTGTGGGACGGTGTTTGGCGTACCGGCGGCCTCGGGAGAGCATGGGCGGCATGGACATCGAGATTCGCCCGGCCCGACCCGAGGAGTATCCGGCGGTGGCCGGGCTGCGCTGGCAGTGGGAGGTGGAGGCCGGGGCGGCGCCGGGCGGGGTCCGGGAGGACTTTGAGCGGGATTTCGCCGCATGGGCGCTGGCGCACACCGAGTCGCACCGGTGCATCGTGGTGTGCCGCAATGGGACAGTGATCGGGATGGCCTGGTTGGCGGTGGTCGCGCGGGTGCCGACTCCGGACCGGTTCGTTCGCGCGATCGGGGATCTCCAGTCGGTCTACCTGGTGCCGGAGACGCGGTCCGGCGGCCTCGGCGGTCGGCTCATCGCGGCCGTCCTCGAGGAGGCGAGGGCGCTGGGGCTGCCGAAGGTGACCGTGCAGTCCACCACCCGCGCGATCCCGGTCTACTGCCGCAGCGGATTCGCGGCCTCGCCGAAAGTCCTGCAGGCCGAGTTGTAGGCGGTCAGCGGAAGTCGGCGGCGTGGGCTTCGGCCCACTGCTCGAAGGTGCGCGGCGGGCGGCCCAGGAGGTGCTCGACCGTGGGGAGCACTTCCGATTCGTCGAGGGAACCTTCGACGTAGAAGTCCCAGAAGGCGTGCACGTACTTCTCGGGCATCGTCGCCTCGAGCTGCGCGCGGGTCTCCTCCAAGGTCATGGCCTCGAAGCGGAGCGGGCGGTCGAGGACCGCGCCCAGGATCTCCAATTGCTCGGCGGGGAGCAGCGCGCGCGGGCCGGTGAGGCGGTGGACGGCGCCCGCGTGGGCCTGGTCGCGCATCGCCTCGACCGCGACGGCGGCGATGTCCTCGGCGTCGATGCAGGCCAGCGCGATGTCGCCCCAGGGGGCGCGTACGACGTCGCCGGTGCGGAGGTCGGGGAGCCAGCGGAGGGTGTTGGACATGAATGCGCTGGGGCGCAGCAGGGTCCATGTGAGGCCGGATTCGCGGGCGGCGGTTTCGGAGTCGATCATCATGGCGGTGACGGCGTTGGTGGTGTCGCCGCTGCTGGCGGAGCTGCCGGAGAGTTGGACGGCGTGTTTGACGCCGGCGTGGCGGAGGCGGTCGTAGAGGGCGGGCATGTCGGGGTAGCCGGGAAGCATGAATGCGGCTTCGACGCCGTCGAGCCAGGGGGTGAGGGTGTCGGGGTCGTTGAGGTCGGCGACGGCGGGGGTGGCGCCTGCGGGGAGGCGGGCGCGTTGGGGGTCGCGGACGAGGGCGCGGACGGGTAGGCCCTGGGCGGTGAGGGCTGCGGTGACGGCGCCGCCGATGTTGCCGGTCGCTCCCGTGACGAAGTACATGGGACCGATCCTAACTTCTTGTGGCGCAGTGGGTTCAGGTGCCGAAGTAGGCGGCGCGGACGACGTCGTCTTCGAGGGTCTGGCTGCCGGTGCCGGTGATGGTGACGCGGCCTTGCTGCATGACGAAGGCGGTGTCGGCTTGGGCGAGGACGCCGGCGTTCTGTTCGACCATGAGGACGGTGGTGCCGCGTTCGTTGATGAGTTTGACGGCGGCGAAGACCTGTTCGGTGAGTTTGGGTGAGAGGCCGAGTGAGGCTTCGTCGATGAGGAGGAGGCGGGGGGAGCTCATCATGCCTCGGCCGATGGCGAGCATCTGCTGTTCGCCGCCGGAGAGGGTGCCGGCGGTCTGGTCGGCGCGTTCTTCGAGGCGGGGGAAGATCTGGTAGACCTCGTGCAGGTTGCGGCGGACTCGGCGGGTGTCGCGGCGGATGGTCCAGGCGCCGAGGCGGAGGTTCTGCTTGACGGTGAGGGCGGGGAAGACGTGGCGGCCTTCGGGGACGAGGACGATGCCGGCTCTGACGCGGGCGCCGGGGGTGCCGGTGAGGGGTTCGCCGTCGTAGTCGATGGTGCCGCCGGTGGTGGGGAGGAGTCCGGCGAGGGCCATGAGGGTGGTGCTCTTGCCTGCGCCGTTGAGGCCGAGGAGGACGGCGTTGGAGCCTTCGTCGACGGCGAGGTCGACGCCGTGGAGGACGGGCACGGGGCCGTATCCGGCGCGGAGTCCTTGGACCTCAAGCAGTGCCATGGTCGGCTCCTTCGGGTTTGAGCGGCCATTCGGGTGGTTCGGGGGTCTCGGCGGCGGTGCCGCCGAGGTAGGCGGCGATGACTTCGGGGTGTCGTTGGATGTCGGCGGGCGGGCCCTCGGTGAGGAGTTGGCCGAAGTTGAGGACGTAGACGTAGTCGCAGGCTTCGGCGACGAGGGGGACGTGGTGCTCGATCATGAGGATGGTGAGTTTGAGGCGGTCGCGGAGTTCGCGGAGGGTGGTGGCGAGGCCGAGGGCTTCTTCGGGGCTGAGGCCGGAGGCGGGTTCGTCGAGGAGGAGCATTTTGGGGTCGGTGGCGAGGGCCATGGCCATGTCGCAGGTCTTCCTGATGCCGTATGGCAGTTCGCCGGTGCGTTCGTGGGCGACGGCGTCGAGTCCGAAGTATTCGATGATCTCGGCGGCGTCGCGTTGGAGTTCGCGTTCGCGGTGCCAGGTGCCGGGGAGCCCGAGCATGCCGGCGAGTGCGGCGTAGCCGGTGCGCTGGTGCTGGGCGAGCATGACGTTCTCGGTGACGGTGAGGGTGTCGATGACGCCGAGGTTCTGCCAGGTGCGGGCCATGCCGAGGCGGGCGCGGCGGTGGGTGGGCAGGTGTGAGACGTCGCGGCCGTCGAAGTGGACTGAGCCGCTTTGGGGCTGGTAGATGCCGGTGAGGCAGTTGAAGCAGGAGGTCTTGCCGGCGCCGTTGGGTCCGATGAGGCCGACGATCTGGCCTTCGCGGACGGTGAGGGAGAGGCCGCCCAGGACTTGGAGGCCGCCGAAGCGGAGCATGAGTCCGTCGACTTTGAGCAGGTGGCGGCGTTTCATGTGCGGTCTCCGGTCGCGGTGCGAGGCGTGCGGGCGCTGCCGGTGCTCAGCCAGCGGGTGGCGGGTCTGAGGAGTTGGCCGAAGCCGCCGGGGAAGAACCGCAGCACGATGAGGAGCATGACGACGACGATGAAGGGCGGGAGGACGTGGTAGACGGCTTCGTTGAGGAAGGGGGGCTGCCACGGGAGGCTGGAGAGGAAGTTGGGGAGGGTGAGGGGCAGGAGGGCGAAGAAGGCGGAGGCGAGGATGACGCCGAGGCGGGAGCGGAGGCCGCCGACGACGGTCATGAGGACCCAGACGAGGGCGACTTGGAATTCGAAGTCCATGGCTTGGACGATCTGGTTCCAGTGGGCGAAGAGGCCGCCGGCGAGGCCGGCGATGAGGCCGGAGAGGCTGAAGGCGGCGAGTTTGTAGCCGGTGGTGTTGATGCCGAGGGTGGCGGCGATGCGTTCGTTGTTGCGGAGGGCGGTGAGGGCGCGGCCGGTCTTGGTGGAGACGAGTCGCCAGTCGAGGTAGAGGACGAGGACGAGGACGCCGAGGCAGAGGAGTGCGAAGGCGTGGTCGGAGGCGAGGAGGGCGGGCCGGGGGGCGAGGGCGCCGGCGCCGCCGCCGGTGAACTCGCGCCAGTTGAAGATGGTGGTTTCGGCGGTGAGGCCGAAGGCGAGGGTGACGAGGGCGAGGTAGAGGCCGGTGACGCGGAGGGCGACGAGGCCGATGACGGCGGCGGTGAGGGCGCCGGCGGCGGCTGCGGCGGCGAGGCCGAAGCCGAGGGGGGCGCCGAGGCGGGAGGCCATGAAGGCGGCGGCGAAGGCGCCGATGCCGACGAAGGCCTGGTGGCCGAGGGAGATCTGGCCGGCGTGGCCGGTGAGGGTGTTGATGGAGAGGCCGATGACGGCGTAGATCGCGGCGCGGCTGATGCGCTGCGCCCACACGTCGCCGCCGAGGAGGAGCGGCAGAGCGGCGAGGGCGAGGAGGGCGATCACTATGGTGACGCGGAGGGCGAGGCCGAAGCGGCGTTGGACTTTCACTCGGGTGAGGACCATGGTCGCGGTTGCCAATTCATGCCTCCCGGTCGCGAAGCTTGCGAGCGATCAATTGGCACCGCCGAGCAGGCCTTGGGGTCTGATGAGGAGTACGAGCATGAGGAGGGCGAAGACGCCGAGCTCGGCCGCTCCGGGGACTTTGAGTTGCTGGCCTAGGTAGTAGATGCCGAGGTTCTGGACGACGCCGATGGCGAGGCCGCCGATGAACGCGCCGGGGAGGCTGGTCATGCCGCCGAGTACGGCGGCGGCGAAGGCGGGCACGAGCATGGTGAGGGTCATGAAGCCGGGCGTGAAGATCCCGACGGGCGCGTAGAGGAGTCCGGCGATGCCGCCGAGGAGCGCGGCCAGGCCCCACACGAGCCGGGAGACGGCGACGGGGCTGATGCCGACGACCTGGGCGGCGCGGGTGTCCTGTGAGGACGCGAGGACGGCGAGGCCCGTGTCGGTTCTGAAGAACCAGGCCATCGCGGCGGCGAGGACGGCGAGGACGGCCATGAGGATGAGCTGCTGCGGGAGGATGCCCGCGCCGAGTATGTTGACGCCGCCGCCGTCGATGAGGGGCGGCATCACTCGCGGGATCGGTTGGCCGACGAGGACGATGATCGCGATCGTGAAGAGCGCGACCCCGACCAGCGCGACGAGCATGATCGTGCGGGAGGAGGACTCGAGGGGCCGGACGATGGCGCGTTCGACGATGAGGCCCATGGCGACGGCGGCGGCGAGGCCGCCGAGGACGCCGGCCCAGTAGGGCAGGCCGGCGCCGACGACGACGGCGTACGCGGTGAAGGCGGCGACGCCGCCGAATTCGCCTTGGGCGAAGTTGAAGACGCGTTTGGCCTTGTAGACCAGGACGATGCCGACGGCGAGGAGGCCGTAGACGGCGCCTTGGAAGAGGCCCAGTGCGAGGAAGGCGCCCATGATCAGAAACCGTTCACGAAGGCGTAGTCGGTCTCGTAGTGGCCGCCGCCGTCGCAGACGTTGCGGAGGACGCTCACTTGTGTGGCGCCGAAGGGGCCGTTGGCGTAGTCGAGGTCGGGGAAGACGCCGGTGGAGAATTTCTGGCCGGCGACGGCGTCCATGAACGCGCCGCGGTCGAGGGCCTCGCCGGCCTTCTCGAGCATTTGGTGGAGCACTTTGGACTGTCCCCACATCATCCAGGTGACGTCGTCGGCTTCGATGCCGGCGGCGTCGACGGCGGCGAGGAAGGCCGGGTCGTATTCGCCGGCGTCGGCGAACGCGGGGGTGGGGTTGAAGAAGCGGGCGCCTTCGGTGGAGCCGGCGGCGCTGCAGCCGGTGGAGGCGACCTGGTCGAGGCCCATGCTGACGCCGACGCCGACGAACTGGGGGCGGCAGCCGGAGGCGGCGGCCATCTCCAGGTAGAAGGTGGGGCTGGTGAGGACGAAGACGACGTCGTAGTTCTTGGCGGTGCCGGTGCAGAGGTTGCCGGCGGCGGAGGAGCCGCGTTCGTTCTTGTCGGGCCGGAAGACGTCGACGCCGTCGAACGCGCCGGTGAAGCCTTCGACCGCGTCGTCGAAGTTGGGGGTGTTGGTGACGACGGCGGCCACTTTGGACGCGTCGGTGACGCCGAGTTCGTTCTTGATGTAGTCGGCGAGCATCGGGGTCTGCTGCTTGTAGGTCATTGAGGCCGCGAAGTAGGTGTCGAGGGAGCCCATGCCGGTCTCGGTGACGCCGGTGGAGAGGTAGGGGACGTCTTCGCTCGCGGCGTACTGGGCGCAGGCCTGGATCTGGTCGGTGCCGCCGGCACCGATGAGCGCGAAGGCCTTCTGTTCTTCGGCCATGGTCTGGCAGACCTGGCGGGCGGTGGAGGGCCGGTACTGGTCGTCGGCGAACACGGTTTCGACGGTGCGGCCGTGGATCTCGACGGGCTTGCCGCCGTTGCCGTACTGCCAGTAGAGGTCCTTGCCGGTCTCGAAGGACGCCTGTTTGAGCGGGGCGGCGCCGGTGAGGGGCGCGTGGATCCCGATGGTGATGGTGTCGGCGGTGACGCCGGTGGTGTCGCCGTTGCCGGCGTTCCCGTTGTCGTTGCCGCCGCCTCCTCCCCCGCCGCCGTCGCCGCCGGAGGAGTCACTGCCGCCGCCGTCGCCGGAGGCGTCCGTGCCGTCGGCGCCGGAACTGGAGCCGTCGGCGCCGGTGCCGTCGCCGCCGAGGCCGGGGTTCTCGCCGCCTTGGGCGACGAAGTCGTCGTGGACGCCGGCGAACTGGCCGCACGCGGGGAGGACGAGGAGCGCGCCCGCCAAGAGCGCCAAGGTGGTGCGCAGCCTCATGAGCGGCCCCCGCGGGTGAGCTTCTGCCACAGGCCGGCGGGGATCGGGAGGGCCCAGCCGCGCTTGTCGAGGTTGTGGGCGCGGATGCGGTCGATCGCGCCGCCGCCGCCGGCCGCGGCGCCCGAGGCGCCGAGCACGGAGTGCAGGACGTACGCGGCGGCGATCGCGGCCGGGATGAGCGTCCACACGTACCAGGGGGCCTTGGGTTCGATCGGCTCGTACGCGGCCGGGGCCAGCTCCTCGCTCGAGGCGGCCTCTTCTGCTGCGGCCGCGTCGTCGCCCGCGCCGCCGCCGGAGCCGCCGCCCGAGCCGCCGCTGCTCCCACCCGAGCTGCCGGAGCCGCCGCTCGTGCCGGTGCCCGGGTCGCTCGCGCCGTCGTCGGGGGTCTCGCCGGGCGTGAACGCGAAGGACGCGCTGAGCCGGTAGGCGGTGGCGTCGTACTCGTTCACCGGCGTCTGGGTGTCGTCGCGCAGCGGCAGTTTGAGGTTCACCTGCCACGTGTCGACCGGGGTGGCCCCGTCCATGACGGGCATGAACATGACCCCGTAGTTCGCGAACGGGTCCTGGCCCCAGTCCTTCGCGAGCGCGGTGAGGTCGAACGTCCATGTGGGGAGCGGGACTTCGACGGCGGGCGTTTCGGGCTGGCCGCCGCTCTCGATCGCGTCCCGGGTGGCGGCGATGAGCGCTTCGGCGTCGGCGACCTCGGCCGGGTCCGGTTCGGCCCGTTCGCCGACGACGCAGCCGTCGCCGACCGGGGGCTGCACGTCCCACATCTCGGCCTCGCCGGTGGTCCAGGCCTCGGTGATCGGGCAGGCCTGGACGAGCTTGCCGGTGGGGTTGAAGGTGGGCGAGTCGCCCGCGTCGTCGCCTTCGGCGACGGTGAGCTTGAAGTCGGCGATCGTGGAGCCCTCGGTGACGCCGCGTTCGGCGAGGTTGAAGGAGAGGGCGGCGATCTTGGTGTTCTCGCCGAGTTCGACGGCGACGGGCATGGTCGTCGCGGACTGCGGGTTGGGCCATTCGACCTGCTGGGAGACCGAGCCGAGCTCGAGGGTCTCGTCGATCTGGCGGCTCCAGTACCAGGAGACGCCATCGACCCCGTAGTCGAATTCGAGATCCTCTCCCGCTGCGGGGTCCTGGGCGGCGGCCGGGGCGGGCCAGGCGAGGACGGCGAGTGCCATTGCGGCGGTGGCGAACAGGGGCGGCATCGAACGCTGGGAACGGTGTCGGGGGATCATTGGGGCACTCCCGAGACGGTGTCGTCGCGGACCGCGGTCCGCGTCAGGGCGGGTTGAGCATTGATGGGTTTAGATACACACCATAGGTCAAAGTGACGGCCGTCTCTACCCGTGAGTAGCAAAAATTTCGGGAGCAGCCGGGGCAAAGCGCTCCCATCCCGGCACAGCGAAAGGGGCCCGGCGCGGATGCGCTGGGCCCCTTGGGAAAACCGTGCGAGGATCTACTCCTCGGTCTTCTCCTCTTCAGTCTCCTCGGCCTCGGCCTCGGCCTCGGCGGCCTTGCGGCCCGGGAAGAGGTCCTCCTCGGTCAGCTCGGTGCCGGAGGCGTCCACGATCGTGGCCTCCTTGACGACCTCTTCGAGGGCCAGCTGCTGCCGCAGCGACGCCGCGATCTGCTGCAGGCCGCCGTTCGTGCGCAGCTCGTCGACGAACTTCTGGAACTGGTCCTGCGGCACGCCGCGCTGCTGCGCCTGGCGCACGACCTCGGCGGTCATGAGCTCGCCGGAGACCTCGAGCTCGCGGTCGCGCGCGATCTTGCCCAGGATGATCGACTGGCGCAGGCGCGCCTCGGAGTCGGCGATCATCTCGGCCTTGAACTCGTCCTCGGACTTGCCCATCATCTCGAGGTACTGCTCGAACTGCGCGATCGCCTCGGCGGTCTCGCCGTCGTGGCCGCCCTTCATGTGCATGATCTCGTGCTCGACGTCCTCGGCCACGACCTTCTCGGGCACGGGCAGCTCGACGGCCTCGACCAGCGCCTCGAGGGTCTTCTGGCGGGCCTCGTTGGCCTTGCCGGTGCGGGCCTGGTTCTCCAGGCGCTCGCGGGTGGCGTCGCGCAGCTCGGCGAGGGTGTCGAACTGGCTGGCCATCTCGGCGAAGTCGTCGTCGAGCTCGGGAAGCTCGCGCTCCTTGACCTGGGTGACCTTGACCTCGACGTCGGCGGTCTCGCCCTCCTGCTCACCCGCGAGGGTGGACTGGATGGTCTTCTCGTCGCCCGCGGCCATGCCGATCAGCGCCTCGTCGAGGCCGTCGAGCAGGTTGCCCGAGCCGACCTCGTGGCTCATGCCGGTGACCGAACCGCCCTCGACCTCTTCGCCGTTCTGGGTGGCGCGCAGGTCGATGACGACGAAGTCGCCCTCGGCCGCGGCGCGCTCGACGGTCTTGAGGGAGGAGAAGCGCAGGCGCTGGGACTCGAGGTCCTTGTCCACGTCCTCCTCGGAGACGCCCTCGGCCTCGACGGTGACCTTCAGCGAGGCGAAGTCGGGGAGTTCGAACGCGGGGGTCACGTCGGTCTCGACCACGAACTCGAAGGGCTTGCCCTCTTCGATGGGCTTGACCTCGGTCAGCTCGGGGCGGCCGAGCGCGTTCACGTCGTTCTCGGTGACGGCCTTGTTGAGGTTCGCCTGCACGGCCGGGTCCATCGCCTGCGCGTAGACCGACTCGCGGCCGATGCGCTGGTCGATGACCTGGCGGGGCGCCTTGCCGGGACGGAACCCGGGGACGCGGACCTGCTGCCCGACCGTCTTGTACGCCTCGTTGATGAACGGCGCCAGTTCCTCGAACGGCACCTCGACCGACAGCCGCACCCTGGTCGGGCTCAGGGTCTCGACAGTGCTCTTCACAGACGTACTCCTAGATCATTTCGCTCAATTGCCCTGCGGCATTGACTTGCGTCGGAGCGGAGGGTGCCGTGGCCGCATCGGTCCGCCGGCAGCGCAGCATCGACCCCCGCTCCGATCGAGTCTAGGCCGCCGCACCGTCGCGGCCCCGGCGGGTGTGGTCGATATCGCCGCTCGTCACCCGTTGCGGGGACCGGGGAGGGGCGGGACGCGGCACGCGCCGGCGGGGCCGAGATCGCCTAGACTACGCCGTGCAATCGTTCTCAAGGCGAGTCGGGCGCCCTCGCGACCGGCGCCGGAGAGCGACGCCCCGCCCCGAACAGGAGTGAACGCCGTGGTCCCACCCGCGATCCTCGTCTTCACGAAGACGACCGGCTTCCGGCACGATTCGATCCCCGCGGGGGTCGCCGCCGTCGAGCGCCTCGCCACCGCCCTGGGCCTGGAGGTCGAGCACACCGAGGACGCGGCGGTGTTCAACCCGCTCGACCTCGCCCGGTTCGCCGCGACCGTCTGGGTGTCGCCCTCCGGGGACGTGCTCGACGAGCTCGAACGGGCGGCGCTGGCCGACTTCGTGACCGGCGGCGGCGGATGGTGCGGGGTGCACGCGGCCTCGACCGCGGAGCGCTCGTGGCCGTTCTTCCGCGAGCTCGTGGGCGCGCGGTTCATCGGGCACCCGCCGGGGTGCACGCCCGGCCGGATCGACGTCGTCGACCAGGGCCACCCGGCGACCGAGCACCTGCCGCGCCGGTGGGCGTGGACCGACGAGTGGTACAGCTTCGACGAGCGGCCCAAGGGCGTGAAGGTGCTGCTGGAGGCCGACGAGGACTCGTACGACACGGCCGACCTCGCGATGGGCGCCCCGCACCCGCTCGCCTGGCACCGGCGGCTCGAGGCCGGGCGGTGCTTCTACACGGCGCTGGGCCACGCCGACGAGGCCTACGAGGACCCGCAGTTCATCGCCCACCTCAAGGGCGGCCTGATAAGTGTCCTGCCGTCCCGTTGAACCGATGCGCTACACTCGTCTGCGTCCGCTTCGGCGGGCCAGTGCGGGTGTAGCTCAATGGTAGAGTCTCAGTCTTCCAAACTGATTGCGCGGGTTCGATTCCCGTCACCCGCTCCAAAGCATCGAGAGCCCTCGGCCGGTCGGCCGGGGGCTCTTCGCGTATCCGGGCCCGGGAGCGATGGGGCGGGCGGGGCGCATGAAACCTGGGCGCATGGAATCCCGACCTGAGGGGTAATCCGCTCAGGTGCGCCTCGCGGAGGCGCCTGACTCGAGGAGGCAGCCGATGAGCGGCGATGTCGTAGACCTGATCATGCAGGACCACCGTGAGGTCGAACGCCTGTTCGACAAGTTGAAGAACTTCCCCGATACGCGCGCCCTCGGCACGCCGGTGCTCTCGGCCCTGCTCATCGCCCACAGCCGAGCCGAGGAGTCAGAGGTCTACCCGGCCGCGAAGGACGAGGGCGGCGACACCGAAGAGGTCGCGCACAGCCAGGAGGAGCACACCAAGGCCGAGCAGATGCTCGCGAAGCTCGTCGCGGCCGACCCCGAGTCGGCCAAGTACGCCGAACTCCTCGACCAACTCGAGGAGGCCGTCAGGCACCACGTCGAAGAAGAGGAGACGACCGTGCTCCCCCACATGCAGGAGCACCTCGACGAGCAGCGGCGCATGGAGCTCGGCGAGGCCTTCGCCGCGAGCCGCGCCGCGCACCTCGGCGAGCGGCCCGGCGAGGCCACCAAGGAGGAGCTGCAGTGGCAGGCGCACAACGTCGGCCTGGCCGGCGCCTCCAGCATGGGCAAGGCCGAGCTCGAGAAGAAGCTCAAGGCCAAGGCGGCGTGACCCTGACCGGACCCGCCGCTGCACTCGACGGCAGCGGCGGGTTCCGCCGCGCCCGGCGCCCGATCCGCGCCGCCGTGCAGATGCCGGCCCATGCTTGCTGTTGAGACCCTCACGGTCGCTCACTTCGATGCCGGCATGAGCGGTCGCGCCGAGAGGCGGGGCGCCTGGCGCGTGCCGGTCCGAATCGGTCACAGGGCGCCGGCGTGACGCGAGTGTCCGTCGTGACCGCTTGGTACGTTCCGGGGCGTGTCCCCGCCCGCTCCCTCCGTGCCGCTGCGGCGGCTGGCCCTGCCGATCTACGGGCCGACGATCCTGATCTCGGTCGGGATGGGCGCGGTCATGCCGCTGGTGGCGCTCTCGGCGCTCGATCTGGGCGCGTCGGTGACGCAGGCGGCGATCATCGTGGGGCTCATCGGGTTCGGGCAGTTGGTGGGCGACCTTCCGGCGGGGGCGCTGGCGCAGCGGTTCGGCGAGAAGCGGGTCCTGCTGGCCGCGTGCGTGGTGGAGGCCGCCGCGCTGGTCGCGGCGTCGCGCACGGGATCGCTCGCGGTGCTGGCGGCGATGGTGTTCGTGATCGGGATGTCGGCGGCGGTGTTCGGGCTCGCCCGGCACGCGTACCTGTCGGAGGCGGTGGCGCTGGGTTTCCGGGCCCGCGCGATGTCGACGCTGGGCGGGACGTTCCGGATCGGCGGGTTCATCGGCCCGTTCGTGGGCGCGTTCCTCATCGAGCAGTATTCGTTCGGCGCGACGTACGGGTTCGCGGCCGCGACGAGTCTCGCGGGCGGTCTGCTCAGTCTCGCGCTTCCCGAGCTGCAGGCCGCACGACCGGCTGCGGCGCCTGAGCGGCGGCGCATGTGGTCGGTGCTGGCCGAGCATCGGCGGGTGCTGGGGACGCTCGGGGTCGGGGTCCTGCTCATCATGATCGCGCGCGCCTCGCGGCAGGCGATCATCCCGTTGTGGGCGGAGCACCAGGGGCTCGACGCGACGGCCACGAGCCTCATCTTCGGCATCGCGGCCGGGGTGGACATGCTGCTGTTCTATCCGGGCGGGGCCATCATGGACCGGTTCGGGCGGATGTGGGTGGCGCTGCCGGCGATGCTCGTCATGGGCGCGGGGTTCCTGCTGCTGCCGCTGTCGGGGACGGCGGTCGCGATCGGGCTCGTGGCGTGCTTCATGGGCCTGGGGAACGGGATCTCGTCGGGGATCGTGCTCACGCTGGGGGCGGACGTCGCCCCGGACGAGGGGCGGCGGCAGTTCCTCGGAGGGTGGCGGTTGTGCGGCGATCTGGGCGGCGTCGCCGGGCCGGGACTCATCAGCCTCGTCTCGCTCGTGCTGCCGCTCGGCGCGGCCGCGATCGCGCTCGGGGCGATCACCTGGTTCGGCGCGGCGTGGCTCGCGAAATGGGTACCCGTCTACGACCCGGCGCGCAGGCGGCGGGAGAAGGCCGCCGTCTAGGGCTTTTCCTGTGCATCAGGGGGCGGCGGAAGTCCGTTTGTTCGCTCGCCCCTCCCGATACCGGGGTGGTATCGGGAGGGGCGACAACGCGACGAGCGGGCGAACGGGCCGATAGCGACCGGTCTGATGCACAGGACAGGCCCTGGGCGGGCAGGCGGCGTCAGGGCGGCGACAGGCCTGCGACAGGTCGGGCGCGCAATCTGGTGGCACAGCGGGAGCCCCCGCCGAACCCGAAGCCTCGCAGTGAAGGACGCCCACGATGAACGCTCTCGAAACCACCTGGTCCGGTATGGTCCCCGTCGAGGACACCGCCCTCTACGTCACCGACACCGGCGGCGACGGCATCCCCGTCATCTACTGCAACGGCCAGTTCGCCACCATCGGCTACTGGAAGAACGTCGTCGAAGAACTCGGCGAGGGCTTCCGCCACATCAACTTCGACGAGCGCGCCCGCGGCAAGAAGTCCCTCAAGTCCGCCGACTACTCCTTCGAGGCCTGCATCCGCGACGTCGACGCCGTCCTCGACGCCCGCGGCGTCACGGGGAAGGTCCTGATCGTCGGCTGGTCCTACGGCGCGTTCGTCGCCGCGACCTGGGCCAGTCGCAACCCCGAACGGTGCATCGGCGCGGTCCCGGTCGAAGGCGCCGAGCCGCACGACTGGCTCGACGACGCCATGGAGATCCGCATCCGCAAGCTCTTCAAGCGCCTCGCCCCGATCACGGCGATCCTGCGCCCCACCGGACTGACCCCCAAGCTCAGCGCCGCCCAGCAGGCCGAGTGCAACATCGAACTGGGCAAGATCTCCCGCAAGGACAACCTCGGCCCGGTCCTGGACGCCGTCACCGTCCCCACCCGGTACGTCCTCGCCTCCGGCGTCTCCCTGGGCTCCAAAGGCGACGAGCAGGAGCAGATCCGCGCCGCGATGGGCGAGGTCGTCGAACGCAACCCGAACATCGAGGTCTTCGCGAAGGTCGCCTCCAACCACGACTGGATCCTCAAGAAGGACTTCAAGGCCGTCGCCGACGCCGTCCGCGAAGTCGCCGACCTCGGCGACCGGGACAAGTGAACTCGAGCCGGAGGGCCGGTCGAGCCGCGAGCGGTTCGACCGGCCCGGCGCCGTCTACGAGCGCTCCTCGGTCCAGGCCGCGATGCCGGCCTCGGTGAGGATCATGTCCCAGGCGGCTTCGGCCGCGCCGAGCAGCGGGGCGTTCGGTCCGAGCACGGAGGGCACCACCGGCGGCGGGTCGTCGCGGCGGAAGCCCATCAGGCCCGCCCGGTAGGCGCCGCCGAAGACGTCGGGCACCGCGCGGCGCAGCTCCGGGGCGAGTCCGCCGAAGCACACCAGTTCCGGGTCGAGGATGTTGACCAGGCCCGCGGTCCCGCGCCCGAGGACCGCGGCGCATTCCTCCACGGCCGCACGCGAGGCCGGGTCGACCAGCGCTTCGATGAGGTACGCGCGCGGGTCGTCGGGCTCGGCTTCGCCCTTGAGCCGGGCCACGGCGCGGCCGTCGACCGCGACGTCCCAGCATCCCGAGGCGCCGCACGGGCAGGCGACGGCCGGGTCGCCGAGCGGCGCGTGCCCGAACTCGCCGCCGGCGCCGGTCGCGCCGGTGACGGCGTGGCCCTGGTCGACGAAGATGCCGCCGATGCCGACCTCGATGGTGAGGTAGAGGACGCTCCGGCCCGGGTGCGAGAGGCGCGCCTCGGCGAGGCCCGCCAGGGTCGCGTCGTTGCCGAGGGCTTGGGGCACACCGGGAAGCAGGGGTTCGACCTCCACGTCGCGCCAGCCGAGCACGCTGGACTGCACGATGCCGCTGCGGCGCACCGTGCCCGTCGCCGACATCGAGACCGCCCGGACGCGGCCGCCGTAGCGGTCAGCAAGGTTGCCCGCGGCTTCGCGGAGGTCCGCGAACACCCGGTCCGGGCGTTTGGAGGCGTGGCGGCCGGTCGTCGATTCGACCAGGGTCCCTTCGAGGTCGGCGATGGCCACGGTCCAGTCGGCGTAGCGCACGTCGACGACGGCGGCGAGCGGCCCGTCGGGGTGGGCGTGGAGCACGGTGGTCGGGCGGCCGCGCCCGGTGGGCGGGGCGGGCGCCTCGGCAAGGAGGTCGAGCGCGCGGAGCCGGGCGGCGATCTCGGTGGCGGTGCCGCTGCCCACGCGCATCTCGCGGGCGGCCTCGGCGCGGGTGACGCCGGGCCGGGAGCGCACGAGGTGCAGCAGGTCGAGCGCGCCGCTCCAGCGCGCGGCCTCGGCGCGGCCGATCTTCGCGCCGGTCGGGTCGCCCGGGGCGGCAGGGGTTCTGGCTTGCACTCGGGACCTCCAGGAATTATCCTCGCGTTACGAGTTTATTTCTACCCCGGAGGGCTTCATGCGAAGCTACAGCAACCCCGAAGCCGTCCTGCTGGACATGGACGGCACCCTCGTCGACTCCGACGGCGCCGTCGAACGCGCCTGGGCCGCATGGGCCCTCGAGTACGGCGTCGACCCCGCCCGCGCGCTCGCCGACATGCACGGCAGCCCCGCCCACCTCACCGCCGCCCGCCTGCGGCCCGACCTCGACGCCGCCGGCGTCGAAGCCGCCGCCCAGCGCCAGCTCGACCTCCAGTACGCGGACCTCGCCGACGTCGTCCCCACGCCGGGCGCCGACCGGCTGCTCGCCGCGCTCGACCGGATCGGCCTGCCCTGGGCCGTGGTCACCAGCGCCGACGACCGGCTCGCCAAGGCCCGCCTCGCCGCCGCCGGGATCGTCCCGCCGCTGCTGTTCACCTTCGAGGACGTGGAGCGCGGCAAGCCCGACCCCGAGGGGTACCTCCTGGCCGCGAAGACCCTGGGCGTCGACCCGGCCGCGTGCCTCGTCGTCGAGGACTCCGAACCGGGCCTCGCCGCGGGGCGCGCCGCGGGCGCGATGACCGCGTCCCTGCGCGGCCTCGACGCCGACGTGCGCCTGCGCGACCTCGGGCACCTCGCGGAGCTCCTGGTGCCCGATGGCCGTTGACGTCCGCGCCGCGGCGGAGGCGGACGCGCGCGGGCTGAGCCGCGTCGTCGCGTTCGCGCAGATCGGCCTCGGCCTGCTCGTGTCCTCGTACGGGCCGTACCTGGCCGGGATCGCGGCCGAACTCGACCGGCCGCGCGGCGAACTCGTCTGGCTCACCATGACCTTCGGCGCGGGGCTCGTGCTCGCGGCGGTCGTCGGCCCGGCCGTGCTCCGCGCGGGGGCGGGCCTGGTGATGCGCGTGTCGTGCGCGGGGATCGCGGTCGGCGCGGTCGTCATGGCGGCTTCGCCGCAGCTGGCGCTGGCCGGAGCCGGATCGGTCGTGGTCGGCTTCGGGTGCGCCGCGATCGGATTGACCACGCCGTCGCTGCTGCGCGGCCCGGGCGCGGCGAAGCGCATCGCGGTCATGGTCGGGCTCGCCAGCGCGGCGGGCGTGTGCGCGCCGCTGGCGTTCGGGGCGCTCGAGGCGGTGGGCGTCCCGGGCCGGTGGGCGCTGCTGAGCGCGGTCCCGGTCCTGGTCGCGGCTGCCGCGCATCGCACCGTGCACGGTCCGCTCGACGACGCGGACGCGGCCGGCCCGGTGCCGGCGGGTCCGGCTTCGCTGGCGTGGACGCGGATCGTCCTGTGCGTCGGGGTGGAGTTCTGCTTCGCGATCTGGAGCGTGGCCCGGCTGGTGGACACCGGGGTGGCTTTGGGGACCGCTTCGGCGCTGGGCGCGTCGTTCGGGATCGGGATGGCGGTGGGCCGCCTGGTGGGGCCGCGGTTCGTGGACCGGTCGTGGGCGGTGCCGGCGGCGCTGGCGACGGTCGCGGTCGGGACGGTGGTGGTGTACCTCGGGCAGGATCCGGCGGTGGTGACGGCGGGGATCGCGGTGGCGAGTCTGGGCATCGCGCCGCTGTACCCGATCATGCTCGGCCGGCTGGTCGGCATTCCGGGGTTGAGCGGGCGGCATTCGGCGTCGATCGGGTCGCTCGCGTCGGGGACGGCGATCCTGGCCGCGCCGGCCGCTTTGGGCTGGCTCGACGGGCAGATCGGGCTGCGGGAGGCGTTTCTGCTGCCGTTGCCGCTGCTTCTCCTTCTGCTGCTCCTGGCAAGGCGCGCATAGGGAAGCGGCCCCGGACCGGTGAGGTCCGGGGCCGCTTCGCGTGCGCTAGCGCTGCTCTTCTTCCTTCTTCCTTCTGGCCGAGAGCGAGCCGGCGTGGGCCTTCTCCTCGGGGCTCATGCGGGTCTTGATGAGGCTCGCGATGATGACCACGATGAGGATGGCGATGACGACGCCGAGGCTGATCGGGGTCGGCACCTCGGGGATCGCCGCATTGACATCGACGTGTCCCCAGTGGAGGACGAGCTTGACGCCGATGAACAGCAGGATGAGCGAGAGGCCGGTCGAGAGGTAGACGAGGCGGTCGAGCAGGCCCTTGACGAGGAAGAACAGGGCCCGCAGGCCCAGGAGGGCGAAGGCGTTCGCGGTGAAGACGATGTACGCCTCCTGCGTGACGCCGAAGACGGCCGGGATGGAGTCGAGCGCGAACAGCAGGTCGACGCTGCCGATGGCGATGAGGACGATGAACAGGGGCGTGAACAGGCGCTTGCCGTCCACTTTGGTGACGAGTTTGCCGTCGACGTAGTCGGGGGTGACGGGCAGGAAGCGGCGGGCGCCGCGGACCATCAGGTTCGACTCGATGTCGGGGTCTTCGTCGCGGTGGCGGAACAGCTGGATCGCCGTGTAGACGAGCAGGAGCCCGAAGACCAGGAACATGAAGGAGAAGGAGTTGATGAGGGCCGCGCCGAGGGCGATGAAGATCGCGCGCATGACGAGCGCGAGCACAATGCCGAAGGTGAGGACCTTGTGCTGGTGGTGGTCGGGGACCGCGAAGGTGCTCATGATGATCACGAACACGAACAGGTTGTCGACCGAGAGGCTCTTCTCGATGATGTAGCCCGCGAAGTACTCGGTGCCGGCGGCGTTCCCGTATTGGGCGCCGAACCAGATGCCGAACGCGATCGCGATGGCGATGTAGAAGACCGACCAGGCGGTGGCCTCTTTGAAGCCGACGTGGTGGGGGCGCACTGCCGCGAGGATCAGGTCCACCGCCAGCAGGACGACGATGAGGCCGATGGTTCCGGCCCAAGTGAGTGGGCTGATATCGAGCAACGCTTCCTCCGTCAGATTGCCATCATCACGACTGCAGGGCTGACATCAGACCCGCAGTGCCCGCATCCTAACGGCTACCGGCCGCGTAGGTCACGACTACCCCGAGAGCCCGTGACCGCGGCCAAAGCACGACCTCGGTCACAATGCGGCCGTTTCGGGCGTCAGCGGGCGGGCCCGGGTCAGCTGTGGGGCGGGTCGATGAGCGAGCAGGCCGGCGCCCGCGCGACCGGCTCGCAGTCGCCGGGGACGCCGGGAAGGCCCGCAAGGGAACACCGGCCGGTAACGAGGCGAAGCCGGCGAGCGCGGCGGTCTGGGCGGCGGTGAGGCGGAATCCCTGGACGGCGGCGCGCGGGTGGATCTCGGCGGCGTGCCAGTGCTCGGCGCGGACGCTGGTGGCGACGCCGATGCGGCGCATCTCGGCGCGGAGCTTCTGGGCGAGGTCGAAGGCGTCGAAGAGGTAGACGTGGTCGATGCCCCAGGGCCGGTGCGCGCGGGGGTGGGCGGCGCCGCGGGGGCCGGTCATGACGAGGTAGTACTCGAGCTCGTCGGAGTCGGTGAGGTCGAGGAGGCCGTCGCCGCGGGTGTAGTGCTTGATGTTGACGGTGCGTCCGGCGAGGGGGCCGGAGCGGAACCAGCCGTCGACGGCGCGGTGGGCGGCGGGGGCGAGCTCGATGTCGAAGATCTGGGCGCCGATCCAGTCGGAGAGGTGCCCGTGGACGAGGGGGCGGCCGACGATGTCGGTGATGCGCGCTTCGATCTCGTTGCGCGCCTGCAGGAGCATGGCGACCGACTTGAGTCCGTCTTCGTCCATCAGCGCTCCTCGGGTCGGCCCATGCTCCTCATCGTACCGAGGGGCCGCCGGGGGCGCCGCCGTCGCCGGGCGGCGCCCGGGGGCCTCAGACGGCGGACCAGCCGCCGTCGCTGGGGAGGACGACGCCGTTGACGTTGGCGGCGTCGTCGCTGAGGAGCCAGGCGATCGAGTTCGCGAGGACGTCGGCGGTGGCCGGGGCCGGGATCACGACCTGCAGGATGGGGCCGACGCGCTCACCGGCGAGCGGGGACTTCATCGTGCCCTCGATGTTGGTCATGACCGGCCCGGGCGCGACCGCGTTGGTGCGGATGCCCTTGGGGCCGTAGAAGAACGCGGTGTTCTTGGTGAAGCCGGCGAGGGCGTGCTTGGAGGCGGTGTAGGCCGCTCCGGCGGCCGAGCCGCGCAGGGAGGCCTCGGAGGCGACGTTCACGATCGCGCCGGATCCGGCCCCGACCATGAGGGGCAGCACGGCGCGGGTGAGGCGCATCGGCGCGGTGAGGTTGACGGCGAAGACCCGGTCCCAGGTGGCGTCGTCGACTTCGGCGGCGGGCAGGAAGCCGTCCATGATGCCCGCGACGTTGGCGAGGCCGTCCACCTTGCCGTCGGCGGCGGCCACGACCCGGTCGATGACGTCGGCGGCGGTGAGGTCCCCGGCGACGGGCCGGACGTCGATCTCGGCGGCGAGCTCGTCGAGCGAGTCCTGGTTGACGTCGGCGGCCACCACGGTGGCGCCTTCGGCGGCGAGGCGGAGCGCGGTGGCGCGCCCGATGCCCGATCCGGCGCCGGTGACGATGACGGTCCTCCCCGCGAAGCGGTCTGCGGTGCCCATTGGTTCCCCCTCACGGCCGCCCTGCGCCGGGCGGCACGAGTCGCAGTATTCCCCCGGGTCGGCGCCCGGGGCGGCGATTCACCCGATCCGAAGATTAAGTCAATCATTTGACTTAAGATTACGGGGATTCGGGGCGCGCCTGCGACCGAGGTGTGGACTAGCCCGCCGCGGCGGCGAGGGCGTCGGCGAGGAGGCGGCCGACGGCCTCGAGCCGGTCGGCCATGGCCTCGGGGTCGAGCGGGTCCTCCCCGGAGACGAGCCAGGCGCTCATGAGGGCCGTGCCGCCGCCGGTGACGAACACGGCCAGGTCGTCGGCGGTGCGCGCCGGGAGCGCGTCGCCGAAGCGGGCGAGGAGGGCGTCGCGCCGCAGCGGCGCGAGCAGCTCGGTCACCACCCGGTTGAGCGCGAACGCGCTCGCCGTCGCGAACATCGCCCGGTAGAAGCCCTGGTGGGCGCAGAAGTGGCGGGCGACCGCGAGCGACCGCTCCCGCCCGAACGCCTCCCCCGGGCTGTCCTGCCACGGCTCGGTGAGCTCGCGGCGCGCCAGGTCGAGGGCCGCCTCGAGGAGCAGGTTGTCCCGGTCCCCGTAGTGGAGGTACACGAGCTGGCGGCTGACCCCCGCGGCATCGGCGATGTCGGAGACCGGGACGTTCGCGGTGCCGCGCGCGCTCACCAGCGCGGTCGCGGCGCCCAGGAGGGCGGCGCGGGTTCGTCGCACCCGGCGGTCTTTGGCGGGCGGCGGAGGGTCGAAACTCACCCGACGAGGTTAGGCACTCCCCGCACCTTCGACAAGTCGTTCGACGACCGCGCGCCTAGTCGAAATCGATCGCGTCGACGTAGAGCCAGTCGCCGCCGATGCGTTCGAAGGCGCTGTGCTCGGTCTGGGAGCCGGGGCCGTCGGCGTCGGTGTAGTCGGCGCGGAAGCGGACGGTGCCCTGGGTGTGGAGGGCGGTGCCGCCGGTCGTCTCGAGGATGCGCAGGCCGGTGAAGCGGCGGCCGTCGTCGGCGAGGTCGAGCCGTTCGGGGCGGGTCTCGGGATGCCAGGTGCGCATGAGGTAGGCGGCGTCGCCGAGGGCGAAGGCGCTGTAGCGCGAGCGCATGAGGGCTTCGGCGGTGGGGGCCTTGGCGGTCCCGGCGTGCAGCGGCCCGCAGCAGGCGGTGTACGCGGCGCCGGAGCCGCACGGACACGGGCGGGACGGGCGGGAGCGTTTCGGCATAGGGGGATTGTGCCGGAGCGCCGCACCGGCCCGGGGGGCGGGGGGGGGCGCCCGCCGATACCGGCACGAGGTACGGGGGGACGACCACGGGGGAACCCCCCA
>NZ_JBFAMQ010000007.1:0-21271 GCF_040674615.1 Glycomyces sp. NPDC049804 | reverse complement strand
TTCCCGGGGCGCCGGCCCGCGACCGCCCCGGGCGGGCCGGGGGGTGCGCTTTTGGGCCTGGGGGTTGGGGCCGGTGCCCCCCCCCGGCCGCGGGGGCGGGGGCGCCGCGCCCTGCTAGCAGTCCTCGAGGTACGGGGTGACGACCTCGGCGTACGCAGCCTGGCCGGCGGCGTTCGCGTGGAACGACTCGATGTTGCCGGTGTAGCCGAGGATCCACGGGTCCGCGGAGCAGATCTCGTGGCCCGCGAAGGCGTCGCGGACGTCGGCGAACTCGTAGCCGTGGTCGGCGGCGACCGCGGCGGTCGTGTCGGCGAGGAGGTCGGCGGTCTCGTTGAGCAGCGCCTGCTCCTCGGGAGTGATCGCGAGGGTCCCGGAGCAGCTGGTCTCGTTGAACAGCTGCGGGTTGCCGACGACGGTGACGTCGGCGAACGGGGCGAGGTCGTCGACCTGGGTGTAGAGGTCGTCGAGCTCGGCGGGGAGCGTGCCGGTGATGACGGCCTGCGCGTTCGCGACCGCGCCCTGGCAGAGGGCGGTGTCGGTGCCGGCGCAGGCGCCGAGCACGTTCGAGAAGCCGGCGTCGTTGCCGCCCACGCCGATGGTGACCTCGCGCGTGCGCCAGGTCAGGTTGCCGAGCTGCTCGGCGACGACGTCCTCGACGCGGGCGCCGGAGCAGGCGTCGAACGACAGCCGCGCGCCGACGCTCGCGGCCACCAGCTGCGGGTAGGCGTTGGCGGAGCGGTAGCAGTCGGTGCCGTCGTCGGCGTAGTCGCCGGCGCCCACACCGGACACATAGGAGTCGCCGAGGGCGACGTACCGCGGCGACCAGGTGCCGGCGGCCGAGGCCGGGGCGGCGAACGAGGCCGCCGCGATGCCGGCGACGGCCGCGGCGGCGAGGGTGCGTGCGAGGCGCTTGGTGGATCGGGTCATGGGTCTCCTTCTAGTGCTGCGGGTCGGACCGGGCGGCCCGCCCGCGGGGGTCTCGGGGCGGCGGCCGAACGGACGACCGGCCCCGAGGGGAAGACTCCCCCGGGGCCGGTCGCGGTTGCCTCTAGTAGTCGAGCATCGGGAGGACGACGTCGGTGTACGCGTCCTGGCCGGCGGCGTTCGGGTGGAACGACTCGAGGGTCCCGGTGTAGCCGAGGATCCACGGGTCGGCCGAGCACACGCCGTGGCCGTCGAAGGCCTCGCGCGGGTCGGCGAAGTCGAAGCCGTGGTCGGCGGCGACGGCCGCGGTGGTCTCCGCGAGGAGGTCGGCGGCGTCGTTGAGCAGCGCCTGCTCCTCGGGGGTGATCGCGAGCGCGCCCTGGCAGGCGGTCTCGTTGAACAGGCGCGGGTTGCCGACGACGACGATCTCGGCCGAGAACGCGCGGTTCTCGACGCGGGTGTAGAGGTCGTCGAGCTCGGCCGGGAGCGAGTCGGTGATGATGCTGCGCGCGTTGGTGATCGCGGCCTTGCACAGCGCGGTGTCGGTGCCCGCGCAGGCGGTCAGCACGGAGGAGAAGCCGGCGTCGTTGCCGCCCACGCCGATCGTGACGTGCTCGGTGTTCACCTCGTAGAGGTGGTTGAGCTGGTTGGCGATGACGTCCTCGACGCGCGCGCCCGAGCAGGCCTCGAACCAGAGCCGTTCGCCCAGTTCGACGCTGGCCTGCTTGGCGTACGCGTTCGCGGAGCGGTAGCAGTTCGTGCCGTCGTCGGCGTAGTCGCCCGCGCCGACGCCCGAGGCGAACGAGTCGCCGAGGGCCGCGTACTGCTGGATGGTGATGTCGGCCGAGGCGGGAGCGGCGAGGCCGGCGACGCCGAAGCCCGCGATCGCCGCGACGGCGGCGGCGCTGGCGAGGACGCGGCGCGACTTGCCTTCCTTGAAGGACACAGGGTCTCCTTGTTGTCGACAGGGCCGGCGGGTGGACCGGTGGGTCCCCGCCGGAGGACCGCGTCATTATAGACAGGGAAGTCCATTGTGTCGCAATAGGAACGGTGCGTGACGGCGTGTCGGGCGGCGTCCACTGAGCCCCGTCTCGACCCCGCAGGGTGCAAAACAGTTTCGAAGAAGTTTACGGAACCCGATCGGAAACTGTTTCCTCCTGGGGCTAGAATGGCCGCACACGGAGGCGAAGAGGTGCAGCAGATGGGCAGTCGGGCGACGCTGAGCGAGGTGGCCGCGCGGGCGGGCGTCTCCAAGGCCACGGCCTCCAAGGTGCTCAACGGCCGCCCGGGCGTCGCGGAGGCGACCCGCAAGGCCGTGCGCGACGCCATCGCCGCACTCGACTACGTGCCGACCACCGGGCCGCGCGAATCCCCTGCGCCCCAGACGATCCATGTCGTCTTCGACACGCTCCTGAACATGTACGCGGTGTACGTGCTCGACGGGATCATCAGCGGCGGCCGCGAACTCGGCGTCGAGGTCGTCACCAGCTCCCTGGAGGCCGAGACGCCCGGGTACAACGACCCGATCGGCGTCGACCGGATCAAGGCGATCGCCGCGCAGGGCGCGGCCGGCCTGGTCCTGGTGACCGCGCAGCTGACGAGCGCCGAGCGGGACATGTGCGAGCAGCTGGGCCTGCCGCTCGTCGTCGTCGACCCCGCGAACCCCCTCGACGAGCGCGTCACCAGCCTCGGCGCCACCAACTGGGCCGGGGGCGTGCAGGCGACCCGGCACCTGCTCGACCTGGGGCACACCAGGATCGGCTTCGCGGGCGGCCCGCCCGGGTCGCTGCCCGCGCGCGAGCGCCTCCACGGCTACCGGGAGGCGCTCGAGTCCGCCGGGATCGACGTGGACCCGGCGCTCACCGGCTCGGGCACGTTCTACGCCGAGACCGGCGCGGTCCTCACCGAGCGGATGCTCGACCTCGACGACCCGCCGACGGCGGTCTTCGCCGCGAGCGACAGCATCGCCGTGGGCGTCATCCGCACCGCCCGCAAACGCGGCCTCGACGTCCCCGGCGACCTCAGCGTGGTCGGCTTCGACGACACGTACAACGCGATGTGGGTCGAGCCGCCGCTCACCACGGTGCAGCAGCCGCTGCGCCAGATGGGCCGCGTCGCCGCCCGCACCGTGCTCGACCTCGCGGCGGGCAAGGTCCCCGACTCGCACCACGTGCAGCTCGCGACCACCCTCGTCGTCCGCGAGTCCACGGCCCCGCCGCGCCGCAAGCGCTGAACCGGGGGCCGGTGCCGTCGGCGCGCGACGACCGCGCTCAACCGGCGTCGGGGTCCTCGAGGGCCCGCTCGTAGGCGAGCAGGGTGTCGACGAAGCACCGCCGCTGCGCGTCCGTCAAGGGCGCCAAGGCCTTCCGCCAGGCGGCGGCGCCGCCGGCGAGCCACGCCTCGATCTCCGGACGCATCGCGGCGGTGATGCTCACGATGCGGCGGCGGCGGTCGGCCTCGTCCTCGCGGCGCTCGAGGACGCCTTTGCGACTGAGGTCGGCGACCATGAGGCTCACGGTGGTGGGCGCGACTTCGAGGCGGACGGCCAAGTCGTTGACGGTGGCCGGGCCGTCGAAGAGCAGCAGTGCGAGCAAGGACAGGTGACGCGGGCTCAGCTCGAGGGAGCGCACGCGCTCGGGCACGGGCAGGCGCTTGGCGCGGCCGACCATGCGCGGCATCAGCAGCAGCAGCTCGCGGATCGCATCGTCGACGTCCCCGGGACTTGACACGGCCACGCCTCCCAATTATCTTTGAGAACAAATAATATTTGCATCCAAAGCAAATAGATTCCAAGTTCATGCTACCCGAGGGCGCCGCACGCGCCCCTCGCCCGCATGCCCGCGAACACCCGCGACACCAGGAGCGACACCCATGCACCACGACTCCGCCGCAGGCACGATCCTCGTCACCGGCGCCAGGGGCAACATCGGCTCCCGCCTCACCGCCCGCCTGGCCGCGACCGGACACCGGGTCCGCGCCACGGCCCGCGACACTGCGAGCCTCGACGTCCCCGCCAGCGCCGAAACGGCCGAACTCGACCTCACCGACCCCGACCCCGAAGTCCTGCAAGGCGTCCGCACCGCGTTCCTCTACCCCGCCTTCGGTGACATCACCGGCTTCCTCGACGCCGCAGGCAGAGCAGGACTCGAACACCTCGTGCTCCTCTCCTCCCCCGCCGCCTACGACCCCGTCGAGCACGCCGGCCCCATCGGCGCCGCGCACCAGGCGATCGAGGCCGCCGTCCGCGACTCCGGTCTCAGCCACACCGTCCTCTACCCGTCCTGGCTCGCCACCAACCCCGCCCGCGACTGGGCCGAGCAGATCCGCGCCGGCAGCGTCGCCCTCGCCCACCCCGAATGGCGGATCAACCCCATCCACCTCGACGACATCGCCGAAGTCGCCGCCGAACTCCTCGTCCGCGAACGCTTCCGGGGCCGCAGCCTCATCCTCACCGGACCCGAATCCCTCAGCCAGCGCGAGGTGGTCGCCCAGATCGCGGCGTCGCTCGGCACGCCGATCGCGGTGGAGGAGCTGACGCCGGAGCAGGCGCTGGCGGCGCGGCCCGCGTGGTTCCCCGAGGCCATGTTCGCCTCGCTGATGGCGGTCGCGGCGAACTTCGGCGACCGCCCGGCGACGGTGAACAACAATGTGGAGCGCGTGACCGGCCGCCCTGCGCGCCCGTTCGCCGAGTGGCTCCGGGACCGGAGCCCCGGTTTCTGAGGCCGTCAGGGCCTCTTGAGGAACAGCCCCAGGACGACGGCCGCCAAGGGGACGGCGCAGAGGACGGTGAAGACCCCTTCGGGGCCTTGGCGTTCGGCGATGAAGCCGAACACCGGGGCGAAGAGGCCGCCCGCGCTCATGGCCAGCCCGAGGGTGACCCCGGCAGCCGTGCCGGGGCGGGTCGGCAGGTAGTCCTGGGCCAGTTTGACCAGCACCGCGAACGGGATGTTGATCGCGACGCCGACGGCGAGGGCCAGGACGAGCGGCGCGTACTCGCCGGGGGTGATCCTGAGCAGGACGAGGAGCGGGATGATCAGCACGCCGCCGAGACGGGTGATCGCGATGGCGCCGAAGCGGTCGGCGAGGCGCCCGCCGAGGAGGGTGCCGATCACGCTGCCGAGCATGAAGCCCGCCAGCGCGGTCCCGGCGACGGCGTGGCCGGCGCCGAGGTGGCGGATCCAGTACAGCTCGATGAAGGTGATGATCCCGACCCAGAGGATCGAGCGGACGACTTCGATCGCGGTGAGGACCGCGAAGGGGCCCCAGCGGTCGGTGCCGGTGCGGGCCTCGGGCGGGGCCGCTTGGGCGCGGGTGCGCTTGCGGAGCATGACGAAGGCGATGAGCACGGCGGGCGGGATGAACAGCGCGGTGGCGCCGACGCCCATGGCCATGAGGGCGGGCGTGGCGAGGACGGGGGCGAGGAAGAAGCCGATCGAGCCGCCTGCGGCGAAGATGCTCATGCCGGTGGCGCTGTCGCCGGCCGCTTCGCGTGCGCCTTTGCCCGCGGCGGGGTGGAACATGGCGACGCCGAGGCCCGAGAGGAAGACGAGGGCGAGGACCAGGGGGTAGGGGCCGGCGAGTCCGGCGAGGCCCAGGCCGAGCCCGGCGAGGGCGACGCCGGCGGGGGCGAACCAGTCGAGGCGGCGGCGGTCGACCAGGAGGCCGAAGAGCGGCTGCGGGATCGAGGCGCCGAGGGCGGCGGCGAGGGTGAGGCCGGTGGCGGCGACGTAGCCGTAGCCGCGGTCGAGCACGAAGTAGGGGACGACGGCGGGCACGAGCCCTTGGTAGAGGTCGTCCACGGCGTGGGCGGTGCCCCACAGCCACATGCGCCGCAGGGGCGAGGGCGGGGCGTCCCGGCGGGGCGCGGTCGGGGCGGCGGTCTGGGTCATGCGCGGTGCTCCTTGTCGGTTCGCCCCAAGGATTCCGACTCGCCGCGGGCTCCGGCTAACGGTATTCTGCCGAGTTATGTCGATTGACGGCCATGTTGACGGGCGGATCATCCCGAGCTCGCCGATCCGGTTGCTGTCGCACCTGGAGCGGATCGACCGGCATCGCCACGACGGGCACCAGTTGATCTACCCGCGGCGCGGGGTGCTGCGGGTGTTCACGGCCTCGGGGGTGTGGGTGGTGCCGCCGTCGCAGGGGGTGTGGATGCCGGCGGGCCACGACCATGCGCATCGGGCGTGCGGGACGACCGAGATGCGGGCGATCCTGTTCGCGACCGACGGCCCGGGGCCGTTCATCGCGCGGCCGACGGTGCTGGCGTTCACGCCGCTGCTGCGCGAGGCCGTCACGTGCCTGACCGACGACGCCGGGCTCGCGGCGGAGACGCGGGGCCATCTCGAGCGGGTCGTGCTCGGCCTGCTGCGCGGTGTCGAAGCGCCGCAGCGGTTCCTGCCGGCGCTGCCCGATCCGCGGCTGCGCGAGGTGGTGGCGCTCCTGGAGGACGATCCGGCGGACCGGCGGACGCTGGCGCAGTTGGGGGCGGCCGTGGGCGCGTCCGAGCGGACGCTGAGCCGGCTGTTCCGGGAGCAGGCGGGGATGACCTTCGCGCAGTGGCGCGGGCAGTTCCGGCTGCACCACGCGCTGGTGCTGCTCGCGGAGGGGCATCAGGTCACGCGTGTCGCGGGGGCGTGCGGGTACGCGAGCCCGAGCGCGTTCATCGGGGCGTTCCGGGAGGCGTTCGGCGTGACGCCGGGCGAGTACGTGAGAAGCGAGCCCGACCTTCGGCTGTAGGCGGCCATTGCCTTGAAGGCGCTTGCAGCGCTATCCTGGACTCCCGTCATTATATCGATTCAATTCGATATTTCAATATGTTCTGCAGACGGCCGCGGTCGCCCGGCACGCCGCCCGGCCCGTCACCTCACCCTGTGCCGATGCGCGCCTTCGCGTTCCATGGACCCGCGCGCCCTCACCATCAGATACGGAGTGAACATGAAGCAGTCCACCCCGCCCCGGGCGAGACGCCTGCGGGCCCCCGCGGCCGCCGCCGTAGGGCTGGTCGCCGCGGCCGCAACGATGTGGGCGATGACCGACGCGAACGCCGCCACCGTCCGCTACGAGGCCGAGACCGCCCCGGCCGTCTGCGACGGCACGATCGACTCGAACCACACCGGCTACTCCGGCAGCGGATTCTGCAACTCCGCCAACGCCTCCGGCGCCGCCGCCCGGTTCACCGTCAACGCCGCGAGCGCCGGAACCGCCACCCTCGCGATCCGGTACGCCCACGGCGCCACCGACTCCCGCCCTGCCGACATCGTCGTCAACGGCGCCACCGTGGAGTCCGCCAGCGCGTTCGGCGCGACCGGCTCGTGGACCGCCTGGTCGACGAAGACGGTCACGGTACCGGTGAACGCCGGGAGCAACACGGTCCGGCTCGTGGCCTCCTCGGCGTCCGGTCTGGCGAACATCGACTACGTCGAGCTCACCGACGGGTCGGCGGCGCAGACCGGTCCGATCATGGAGGACCTGGGCCGCGGCGTGACGGTGGTGCCTTCGGGCGGCGGGAGCCTCGTCAGCTGGCGGCTGCTGGGCACGGACACGGCGAGCACGGCGTTCAACGTGTACCGCAACGGGACGCTGCTGAACGGCAGCCCGATCACGGGCGCCACGAACTACCTCGACGCGGGCGGCAGCGGCACGTACACGGTCGCGGCCGTGAACGGAGGGACCGTGGGAGCCCCGTCGGGTGCGGAGGCGGTGTTCAACTCGAGCGGGTACCGGGACATCCCGATCCAGCGGCCCGCGGGCGGGACGACGCCGTCGGGCGAGGCGTACACGTACAGCGCGAACGACATGAGTGTGGGCGACCTGGACGGGGACGGCCAGTACGAGTACCTCGTGAAGTGGGACCCGAGCAACGCCAAGGACAATTCGCAGTCGGGCTACACCGGAAACGTCTACATTGACGCCTACAAGCTGAACGGCCAGCGCCTGTGGCGGATCGACCTGGGCCGCAACATCAGGGCGGGCGCGCACTACACGCAGTTCCAGGTGTACGACTACGACTCGGACGGCGACGCGGAGATCGCGATGAAGACCGCCGACGCGACCGTGTCGGGCACCGGCCAGGTCATCGGGAACGCGGGCGCGGACCACCGCAACAGCGGCGGGTACATCCTCACGGGCCCGGAGTACCTGACGGTCTTCAACGGCGCGAACGGCGCGATCCTCGACACGATCGACTACCAGCCGCCGCGCGGGACGGTCTCGAACTGGGGCGACAACTACGGGAACCGGGTGGACCGGTTCCTGGCGGGCACGGCCTATCTGGACGGTCGGCACCCGAGCATGATCTTTTCGCGCGGGTACTACACGCGCAGCGTGATCTGGGCGGTGGACTTCAACGGCACTGACCTGGTCTCGCGCTGGGTCTTCGACTCGAACAGCGCGGGCGGCCAGTACACCGGCCAAGGGGCGCACAGCCTCTCGATCGCGGACCTGAACGGCGACGGCCGCCAGGACGTGGTGTTCGGTGCGATGGCGGTCGGTTCGAACGGCCAGGCGCTGTACAACACGGGCTTCGGGCACGGCGACGCGCTGCACGTCTCGGACTTCGTGCCGGGCCGGGCGGGCCAAGAGGTGTTCATGCCGCACGAGAGCGCCAGCCAGCCCTCGTCGAGTCTGAACGGCTCCAACGGCGCGATCCTGTTCCAGACGCCGGCGAGCGGCGACAACGGACGCGGCGTGGCCGCGAACGTCCTGTCGGGCAACGCGGGCGCCGAGTACTGGTCGTCGAATGTCAGCGGCCTGCTGAACGCGTCGGGCGCGAACATCGGCGCGAAGCCGGCGTCGATCAACTTCGTGTCCTGGTGGGACGGCGACGGCGAGCGCGAACTCCTGGACGGCACGGCGATCGCGAACTACCCGTCGGGGACGCTGCTGACCGGTGCCGGCGTGGCGTCGAACAACGGCACGAAGGCCACGCCCGGGCTCTCGGCGGACCTGTTCGGGGACTGGCGGGAAGAGGTGGTCTGGCGGACCAGCGACAGCGCGGCGCTGCGGATCTACGCGACCCCGTCGACCACGAACCTGCGCATCGCGACGCTGATGCACAACGCGCAGTACCGGGTGGCGGTCGCGTGGCAGAACACGGCGTACAACCAGCCGCCGCACCCGAGCTTCTACATCGGCAGCGATGTGACGAGCTATCCGTTCCCGGCGATCTCGACGCCCTGATCCCTCCGCGATGCCGGGGCCCGCGACGCGCGTCGCGGGCCCCGGCCCGTCCGGGGCCGATGAATCCGGGCGGGCCGCCTCGTCTCAATTGCGAGAAGTGCATCCGATCAGAGGAGCGAAGACGCATGGCGCACACCGATGTCAACTTCAAGCCGGTCGCTGACCTGGTGGCGGGGCTGATCGACGGCGTAGAGGACGACCGGTGGGCGGATCCGACGCCGTGCGGTCACTACACGCAGGCGCAGCTACTGAACCACCTGCTCGGCCTGTGCCTGGCGTTCACGGCGGCCGCGCGCGGCGAGCGTGGCCCCCACAACGACGCCCCGCCCGGCGAGCCCGCGACCGAGCTCGAACCCGAATGGCGCGGCGAGCTGCGGCACCGCCTCGACAGCCTCGCCGAAGCCTGGTCCTCGGAGGGCGCATGGGAGGGCCACGCGGTCGCCGGCGGCGTCGTCCTGCCGGCATCGATCATGGGCCTCGTCGCCCTCAACGAGCTCGCCGTCCACGGCTGGGACCTGGCCCGCGCCACCGGCCAGGACTTCCGCCTGCCCTCAGACACCGTCGCGAACCTGGTCGAATTCGTCGCCCAGGACGCCCACGACCAGTCCGCCCGCGAAGGCATCTACGGCCCCGTCGTCACCCTCCCCGCCGACGCCGCCCCCCAAGACCGGCTCATCGCCCTCACCGGCCGCAACCCCGCCTGGCGCCCTTGAGCCGAGCAGCAAGACGACCGGCGAGGCAGGCCGAGTCGAGTCTGCCTCGCCGGTCGGACGACCTTGACCGCTGCGGCGGCCTTTACTGCTGCTGGTAGGCGGCGAACGCCGCCTCGCATTCCCATTGCACGAACACGCGCTTGGCAAGCACGTCGTCGGTGGGCGGGAGGCGGCGGAGTTCGGCGGCCAGCGCGAAGAACCCGGGTCCGGGGAGGCCAGAGTCGACGCCGTGCACGAGTGCCGAGATCATGAAGCCGTAGCCGGTGACGGCCTCGTGGTGCTTGTTGATGTCGTCGCAGAGCTTCCCGATCCTGCCGGGGAATCCAGCGGAGGGAGAGGCGATCGGCGAGCCGAGCTCCCGGTTCAAGTCGCCGTACGTGAGGGTGGCGCTGCGAGCGGCGTACCGCTTGAGGGCTTCGAGTCCGTCATCTACCAGCTGAGCATCTGACGCGGGCATGGCAGGCCTTTCGATGAGGGGAGCGGGCGATGGAGAGGCGGTGGTGGCGGCAACGTATCCCGGCTGGGGGCGCGACGCCAGGCTCAGTCCATGCTCGACGGTCGGATTCCGGCTGGCGGGCGGCGAAGCGAGCGTGCTGCGGTCCGCTGCTCATCGAGGACGACGCGGGGGCCCGGCCGTGTGGCCGAGCCCCCGCTTCACTTCACGCAGTAACGTTGCGCTGCAATTCGGCTACCAGCTCGTGGCGGCCTTGCGACGGCGCAGGACCACGAACAGGACCACACCTGCGGCGAGCACCGCGGCGGACGTCGCGCCGATGACCGTGAGCGAGACGCCCGTGGTCGGCAGCTGCTCGGAGCCGTTCCCGCCGGGGACGGCGGCGTTCAGGCTCAGGGCGGCGACGTTGTTCTCCAGGTCGCCGTCGATCGTCGGGAAGTCGGCCTCGGTGAGGCCCCAGTGCTCCTCGAACCCGGTGAAGTCCCAGGTGTCGGCGCCTTCCATGACCGAGATGAGGCCGTCGGTAGCGGACTTCGCGTCGGTCACGGTCACGGGGAGCTCGAAGGCGTACTCCTCATCGACCGCGAGCGTGTCGGGGCCGTCGCACATGACGTCGATGCGCTCGAGGCCGAAGACCGCCGGGTCGATGTTCCCCATCCACTCGTTCAGCTCCGCGCTGTTGCAGAAGGTGCCGTCCACCTCGATGTAGCCGTATTCGTTGAACCCGGTGGCCTCAACGCCGGTGGGGAGCTGGATCGCGATGCCGAAACGGCCTTCGCCGGAGCCGGGGTGCGGCCGGGCGAGGGCGTCAGCCGGTCCGAGGTTCCCGATGACGACAGGGACCGTGGCGTCCTTGCCGGCTTCGCCGTCGATGCGCTGGCCCGCGACGGTCATGTCGAACGGGTTGGCCGCTGAGACGATGGTCGTCTGCGAGGACTCCTCGATCTCGGTGCGGTCGGTCAGCTCGAAGACGAGCTCGTTCTCGGCGTCGAAGAACTCGACTTCATCGAGGTAGTACTGGCCCCAGCTGTCGAGCGCCGAGACGTGGAAGCCCTGGCGGAACGTCATCGGGCCGGGCACGTTCGCGCCGAGGGTCACGCTGATCGGCGTGTCGGCGGAGAGTTCGTAGACCTCGCCGGGTGCCGGCGTGAGGTCGGGGAACGCGCACATCACTTCTTGCTCGCGGAAGATGCCGCAGTTGCTGTACTCCGACGCGACCGAGAGGTGCGGGTCGTCGTTCCAGAAGCCGAAGATCACGCCGCGGGAGGTGTTCTCACCGGTGTTCGCGAACTCGATCTCGGGAGTCACCGTGTCGCCGGGTGCGACGTCCTCGAAGTCGCTCGCGTTCACGGAGTAGTCCCACTCCGCGTCGTCGGGGGCCAGGAACGTCCAGGTGCCGACGATCTCGGCGGGCTCGTAGCCGCCGGGTTCCACGGTCACCAGCCAGTCGGCCTGCTCATTGGCGTTGACGCCGGGGCCGACGTGCACGTCGAACGCGATGTCGAAGTACGCGTCGGCGTACTGGTCGACGAAATTGCAGTCGAGGGTCGCGCCGTCGGCGATGCACGCCGGGTCCTCGGTCGTGAACGTGATGCCCTGGATCTGGTCCGAGAGTCCGAACTCGATGTGGACGTTGTCGAGGGCCTCGTCGCCGGAGGAGCCGCGTGTCTCGACCAGGAGCCGCGCTTCCTGGGTCTCGGTCTCCTCGGTCCAGCCGACGTAGAAGTCGGAGGTCTCTGCGGGTTCGGCCCAGGCCTGGACGTCGAGGGTTTCCTGGGCTTGGACGGGGGCGGCGGTGAGGCCGACGGCGAAGGCGGCCGCGGTGAATGCTGCGCCCGCCCCGGCGACGGCTCGTCGCGTGGTGTTCGGGGAGGTCATGGATTCCTTGCTTCTGTTGTGAATGAGGGGTTCTGTTACAGGGGTGCCGGATGGACCGGCCCCCTCGACACGCGCCGAGGGCGGTGATGGTTGCAGGACTCGAATGGGTGCAACCGCGAGCGAGGGGCACGGGCGCCTCGAGAACCGTCACTAAAGGGGCGTTCGCCTCGATTCGCACGGGTCGAGGCCTGAGGCGCGCCGCCGGCGGACCGAGACCCGCCTTCGTTGCCGGTGAAGAACGCGTCAGGGAGCCCCAGGGCGCGGCCGAGCGCCGCGGTCGTGCTCAGGGCCGGCGGCGCAGTGGTGGGTCAGACGATGCGGTCGGCGCGGGCGTAGAGGTTCATCGTGTCCTCCCGGACGAAGCCCGCGAGCGTCAGCCCCGACTCCTCCGCGAGCTCCGCCGCGAGCGACGACGGCGCCGAGACCGCGGCGAGGGCCGGGACGCCGGCCATGACCGCCTTCTGCACCAGCTCGAACGAGGCCCGGCCGGAGACGGCCAAGACCATGCCGCGCAACGGAACCATGCCCTCGCGCAGGGCCTGGCCGAGGACCTTGTCGACCGCGTTGTGCCGACCGACGTCCTCCTTCGCGGTGATCAGCTCCCCCGCGGCGGTGAACAGCCCCGCGGCGTGCAGACCGCCGGTGCGGTCGAAGATCTTCTGCGCCTTGCGGAGCCGGTCCGGGAGGGACGCGAGGACGTCGGCGCCGATCGCCGTGTCGTCCTCGGCGACGCTCCAGGCGGCCTTCGTGCGCACGTCCTCCAGGCTGTCCTTACCGCACACTCCGCACGCGGAGGTGACGGTCGTGTTCCGGGTCGCCGACTTCGGCGGGGCCGCGACGTCGGCGGCCAGGGCGATGTCGAGGAGGTTGTAGGTCTGCTCGCCGTCCGCGTCCACACCGGCGCAGTAGCGCATGCTCACGATGTCGCGCGGCCGGGTGATGACGCCCTCGGCGAGGAGGAAACCGGTCGCGAGGTCGAAGTCGTCGCCGGGCGTGCGCATGGTGACCTGCAGCGATTCGCCCCCGACCCGCAGTTCGAGGGGTTCTTCGACGGCGAGGGTGTCGACGCGCTCGGAGCGGCGGTCGCCGGCGAGGCGGGTGGTCTTGCGGCGGACGGTCACGCGGCCCATGTCGCTTCAGGTTCCCTTCAGGTGGCTTCAGCTCCCCTTCAGGTTCGCCGAGCTGTACTTGCCTGTATAGCGCGGCGGGCCCCGGAGAACGAGGAAGGAGGAGGAAGGAGGTCGGAACTCACGACCGGAGGGCCCCGGCGCCGACACTCGGGCGTCGGCGCCGGAGGACCCGAAGGCTCGCAAGATTCGGGTGGGCGGGGCGGGGGGAGGGAGGGCCCCGGGGAGGTCAGGACGGCAAAGCCCCCGAGGAGTCCGGCTCGAACCGCACCACGATCGACTTCGAGGTCGGGGTGTTGCTGGTCTCGGCGACCGAGTCGAGCGGCACGAGCACGTTCGTCTCCGGGAAGTACGCGGCCGCGCAGCCGCGCGCGGTCGGGTAGTGGACGATGCGGAAGTGCGGGGCGCGGCGGTCCCCGTCGGCCCACTCGCTCACCAGGTCGCAGTAGGCTCCGTCGGTGAGGCCGAGCTCGGCGGCGTCCTCGGGGTTGACGAGCACGACCCGGCGGCCGTCGTGGATGCCCCGGTAACGGTCGTCGAGCCCGTAGATCGTGGTGTTGAACTGGTCGTGGCTGCGGAGGGTCTGCAGCAGCAGCCGTCCCGGCCCCGCCTCCGGCGAGGTCACAGGGTTGACCGTGAAGTTCGCTTTGCCCGTGGCCGTGGGGAACACGCGGCCATCGCGCGGGGCGTGCGGCAGCGCGAAACCGCCGGGGACGCGGGCGCGGGCGTTGTAGTCGTCGAAGCCGGGCACGACCCGTTCGATCCGGTCGCGGATGAGGTCGTAGTCGGCCGCGAACGCCTCCCACGCCACGGGGTCGTCCGGGCCGAAGACCGCGCGGGCGAGACCGGCGACGATCGCGACCTCCGAGCGCATGTCGGCGCTCAGGGCCGGGACGCTGCCGCGCGAGGCGTGCACGATGCCCATCGAGTCCTCGACGGTGACGAACTGCTCGCGCCCGCCCGGCGCGTCGATGTCGGTGCGGCCCAAGGCCGGGAGGATGAGCGCCCGCGCCCCGGTCACCACATGCGACCGGTTGAGCTTGGTCGAGACGTGCACGGTGAGGCGGCAACGGCGCATGGCCGCTTCCGTCGCCGCCGTGTCCGGGGTGGCCGCGACGAAGTTGCCGCCCATCGCGAAGAAGACCTTCACGTCGCCGTCGCGCATGGCGCGGATGGTGCCGACCGTGTCGAAGCCGTGGTCGCGCGGGGGCGCGAAGTCGAACTCGGTGCCGAGCGCGTCGAGGAACCGATCGGGCATCCGCTCCCAGATGCCCATCGTGCGGTCGCCTTGCACGTTCGAGTGCCCGCGCACCGGGCACACGCCCGCGCCCGGCTTGCCGATGTTGCCGCGCAGCAGCAGGAACGCGACGACCTCGCGGATGGTCGGCACCGCGTGCCGGTGCTGGGTCAGGCCCATCGCCCAGCAGACGACGATCCGGTTGGCGGTCAGCACCATGTCCAGCAGCGCCTCGATCTCCTCCGCGGCGAGGCCCGTCCGCTCGACCGCGTCGGCCAGCGCGGCGGCGTCGCCCGATTCGTCGCCGACTCCGTGGTGGGCGGCGAAGTCGTCGAAGCCGTGGGTGTGGGCGTCGATGAAGTGGCGGTCGATCGCGGCGGGGTCGGTCTCGGCGGCGCGGAGGACGAGGCGGTTGAGGATGCTGAAGAGGGCGAGGTCGCCGCCGACCTTGATCTGGAGGAAGAGGTCGGTGAGGTCGGTGCCGCGTCCGGCGAGGCCGCGGGCGGTCTGGGGGTTCTTGAAGCGCTGCATGCCGGCTTCGGGGAGGGGGTTGACAGTGGCGATGCGGGCGCCGGCGCGTTTGGCCTTCTCGAGGGCGGTGAGCATGCGCGGGTGGTTGGTGCCGGGGTTCTGGCCGGCGACGATGATGAGGTCGGCTTGGTGGAGGTCGTCGAGGGTGACGCTGCCTTTGCCGATGCCGATGGTCTCGGCGAGGGCGGCGCCGGAGGACTCGTGGCACATGTTGGAGCAGTCGGGGAGGTTGTTCGTGCCGAGTTTGCGGGCGAAGAGCTGGTAGAGGAAGGCGGCTTCGTTGCTGGTGCGGCCCGAGGTGTAGAAGGCGGCCTGGTCGGGGTGGTCGAGGGCGTCGAGTTCGGCGGCGATGAGGCCGTAGGCGTCGTCCCAGGTGACGGGCTGGTAGTGGGTGGCGCCTTCGGGGAGGTAGGCGGGGGTGGTGAGGCGGCCCTGCTGGCCGAGCCAGTACCCGGACTTGTCGGCGAGGTCGGTGAGGGGGTGCGCCGCGAGGAAGGCGGGGTCGACGCGGCGGCGGGTGGCTTCTTCGGCGAGTGCTTTGGCGCCGTTCTCGCAGAATTCGGCGGGGTGGCGGTGGGCGGGTTCGGGCCAGGCGCAGCCGGGGCAGTCGAAGCCGCCGGTCTGGTTGACGTCGCGGAGGAGGGGGAGGCCGCGTTTGAGGCCGGCCTGGTCGTTGATGTGGCGGA
The DNA here is from genome assembly GCF_040674615.1 of Glycomyces sp. NPDC049804. NCBI lineage: Bacteria > Bacillati > Actinomycetota > Actinomycetes > Glycomycetales > Glycomycetaceae > Glycomyces > Glycomyces sp. NPDC049804. The sequence continues at coordinate 5,543 of NZ_JBFAMQ010000007.1, read as the reverse complement.
GGGAGCTGGTGACGGCCGGGAGGCCGACGGCGTGGTGCTTGGGGCCGCGGACGTCGGGGGTGTCCTGGGCGGGGTCGGTTTCGGGCGCCTTGCTCATGCGGAAAGTGTAGGTGGCCGGCGTGCGGGGGCGGGCGGGCTCGCGGGCGGTGTCGGGTCGGATTCGCCGCGAATCGACATGTTCTCGGTTTGCAATCCCAGTTCAGGGGGTATCGGGGCGAATCGGCGCGGACTGTCGGGGCGTCACGGTCCGGGTACGCTGAACGGCGGGCCGGCGCGGGTCCACCGTCCCGGTCCCGCGAGGGGTCCTCAGTGGAAGGCGGTGGCGATGGGTGGGGCTGCTGGCGCGCAGGACGATCCTCCGGCTGGGCGGGGGCGGCTGCACGGTCGTCTGCTGCAGGTGCTGGGCGGGGTGTCGGCGGTGGCCGCCGCGGTGGCGTTGTGGCAGTTCGGGGTGTTCGGCGAGGACCCGGTGGGCGAGGTCGTCGATGTGATCGAGGACCCTGAGGCGCCGTCCATTCCGGATGGTGCGAGCGAGCCGAGTACGGGGGCTCCGGTAGTGGCGGCGAGCGTGTCGGCGGCGGCGGCGCCTTCGGAGTCGACGGCGGCGCCGACCTCGGAGGCGTCGTCGAGTGCGGCCCCGACGAGTGCGGCGCCGAGTGAGACGGCTGCCGAGGTGGAGGAGTCGGGCCGTCCTTCGGGGCCGTCGTGTTCGGCGAGTCTGACGGTGGAGCAGGAGTGGGACGACTCGGTCGAGGTGTCCGTGGAGGTGGTGAACTCCGGGAGTGCCGCGTTGGCGTCGTGGGAGGTCGACCTCGGCTTGCGGGACGTGGACATCTACCACTACTGGAGCATGCGGGACCTCGGCGGCGGCCGGTACGGGAGCGAGGACTGGAACGCGCGTCTCGATCCGGGCGAGAACGCGGTCGCGGGGTTCCAGGCGGAGCTCGGTGACCGGGCGGACCTGCCCGGGTCGGTGACCTGCACGGCCGCTTAGGGATCGAGGAGGAGCCTGGCGGCGGTGTCGGCGCCGTCGGTGCGCATCTCGGAGGCGATCGCGGCGGCGCGTGCGCGGGTCTCGGGCCGGAGTGCGGTTTCGATTGCGGCGGCGAGGGATCGGGTGGTGAGGGCCGGGCCGCGGTGGGCGGCGCCGATGCCGAGTCGGGCGACGCGTTCGGCCCAGTAGGGCTGGTCGACGATGTGCGGGACGACGACTTGGGGCGTGCCCGCGGCAGCCGCGGTGGCGGTGGTGCCCGCGCCGCCGTGGTGGACGACGGCGGCGGTCCGCGGGAACAGGGCCTGGTGGTTGACGTCGGCGACGGCGATGCAGTCGTCGCGGTCGTCGATCGGAGCGAGGTCGGCCCAGCCGCCCGCGAGGACGATGCGGCGGCCGTGCCTGCGGGCGGCGCCGACGGCGATGCGGGCGAAGTCGTGCCGGGGCCGGACGGGGATGCTGCCGAATCCGATGTAGACCGGTGGCGGCCCGGCGGCGAGGAACGCCTCGAGCGGGGAGGGGAGCGGGCGCTGGTCGGCGAGGGTCCAGGCACCGGTTTGGATGACGGGAGGCGTTGCGGGCCAAGGATTGAGTATCGAGTCAGTGGCGAGCCAGGGCCGGGCGGTGAGCACATGGTCGCGAACGTTGCCCACGGGCGTTAGCCCGTTCGCGACCCGGATGCGGTTGACGGGGTCGCCGTAGAGGGCCTGCATGCTGGCGGCGTCGTGGTCCCAGCGCGCCTGGTTGCCGCCGGCGCCCGGCGGGAGCGGCCGTCCGGGGCGGCCGGGCGGCGGGTGGTGCTTCGAGGGCAGGAGCGTCGGCTGGAGGCTCACGTGGCGGTAGCGGAGCCCGAGCACGTCGGCGGCGGTCCGCGCGGCGGCCGCGACCGGGAACGTGCCGGTCGCGACGATCGCATCGCATCCTGTTGCGGCCGTATAGATCTGCTCGAACTGCGCGTCGATGATCGCGGCGGTCCGGGCCGCGAAGTCCCCGGCCGGCGGTGGCCGGGTCCCGGTCACCAAGGGGCGCACGGCCTCCCCCACGGCCACCATCGGCACCGCCGCATCGGCGAGCAGCCGAGCGAACTCGCGGTCCGGCGGCGCGCACACCACCGCCTCTCCGCCGAGCCCGCGCAGACGCACCGCCAGCGCGGCCATCGGCTCGACATCGCCGCGCGAACCATAGGTCGAGAGCAGGACGCGCATCGGTCCCCCGTTCGAATCGGCTGGAGCCGCCCATTCTGGGGTGCGGATGCAAGGCCGCCGCCGGTTTCGCCGGGCGCCTGTGGTTAGAGGGTGCCGAGCAGGTCGCGCAGGATGGTGTTGAAGCGTTCGGGGCGTTCCATGTTGGGGTAGTGCGCGGTGCCTTCGACGAGATGGGCGGTGCCGGTGGCGGCCAGGGCGACGGCGCGTTCGGCCAGGGCGATGTGGTCGGGCGAGTCGAGGTCGCCGTTGACGGCGTGGAGGGGGACGGTGATGTCGGGGACGCGTTCCCAGGTGCGTTCGGGCGGGATCATGAATCTTGGTTCGCCGACGGTGTGCTTGGCGAAGGAGGCGCGCATCATCTCGTGGAGGCGGCGCACCACGTCGGGATCGACGTCGTCGAGGGTGCGGGAGGGGCCGGTGGTGAAGGCCATGAACGCGTCGATCGCGGGTTCGGCCCGGCCGGTGCCGAGGAGGGCGCCGAATTCGTCGAGGACCTCGTTGGTCCACGGGTCGGTGAACTCGGGTTCGCTGGTGCCGGTGCCGCTGACGATGACCGCTTCGACGAGGTCGGGGTGGTCGAGGGCGACGTCGACGGCGATGCCGCCGCCCATCGAGAGTCCTACGAGGACGGCCGGTCCGGTGTCGAGGTGGCGCAGGAGGGCGGCGATGTCGTCGCCGTGGCGGTACGGGCCGGAGGCGTTCGGGGAGCGGCCGTGGCCGCGGGCGTCCGGGGCGATGACGCGGTGGTCGGCGGCGAAGGCCGGGATCTGGTCCTGCCACATGCGGTGGTCGAGGAAGCCGCCGTGGAGGAAGACGAGGGGCCGGCCCGATCCCGTGTCGTGCCAGTGCAAGTCGCTCATGGCGTCCACGGTGCCACACGCCGCCGCGGGGCGCGGTTCAGGCGTTCTCGGGGCGGCCGAAGCGGACCGGGACGCCCGGCGAGTAGAGGACGCTCATGGGTGCGCCGCTGAGGCCTGACAGTCCCGCTGCGGCGAGCAGGGTCTCGTCGCATTCGAGGAGTTCGGCGCGGCGCAGGGGCCAGCGCGGGTGGGCGTTGGGGAGGTAGCGGAGGCGGCCGGCGACGGTGTGGTGGAGCCCCCAGCGGGCGGTGAGGAAGTGCTCGAGCGGGGTGGGGTCCGTGACGTGTGCGCCGATGCGGAGGGTGATGCGGGAGCGGGCGGTGCGGGGGCCGGGCCAGCGGCGGGCGCTGGTGTAGGTGCGGGTGTCGCCGCGGGCGTGGAGGCGCATGCGGGACCAGACGTAGGGGAGGCGGAAGCCGGTGCGGGCGGCGAGGACGGGCAGGAGTCGGGAGGCGTCGAGGGAGCGGAAGGCGACGCCGCGGCGGCCCTGTTCGTCGACGGTGTAGAGGCGGACGTTGGTCTCGGGGAAGGTGCCGAGGTAGGGGATGCCGGGCAGGTTGAACCAGCCGACGCGGTGCATGCGGAAGGGGACGATGCCGACATAGGTCGCGCCGTCGAACGTGTCGGGGACGGTGCCGGGCGGGAGAAGGCGGGCGGCGTCGGCGGGGTCGATCTCCCAGTGGAGGAAGGCGAGGTCGAGCCAGGATTGGGTGAGCAGGGGGCGGGTGACGGGCCGGGGCGGCTCGGGCGTGACGGGTTCGGGCGGGTGCATGCCTCCAGGATCGCAGGGCCGGGCTGGTGCGCGCGGGGGTTCGGCGCTTACGCTGCGGTCGTGGAGATCTTCGAAGACCGGCGCGGGATGCTGCAGGCGGTGGCGTACCGGGTGCTGGGGACGGTCACGGACGCCGAGGACATCGTGCAGGAGGCGTGGCTGCGCTGGAACGGCGTGGACGCGGGCGCGGTGGAGGACCCGACGGCGTACCTGGTGAAGGTGACGACGCGGTTGGCGATCGACCGGTTGCGTTCGGCGCAGGTCCGGCGGGAGTCGTATGTGGGGCCTTGGCTGCCGGAACCGGTGCTCACGGGCGGGGACGTGGCGGACGATGTGGCGCTGGCGGACACGGTGTCGTCGGCGATGCTGCTGGTGTTGGAGGCGCTGTCGCCGCTGGAGCGGGCGGTGTTCGTGCTGCGGGAGGCGTTCGGTTACTCGCACAAGGAGATCGGTGAGATCCTGGATCGGAGTGAGGCGTCGGTGCGGCAGACGGCGATGCGGGCGCGGGAGCATGTGGAGTCGCGGCGGCGGCGGTACGACACCGATCCGGTGACGCGCCGCCGCGCTGCGGAGTCCTTTATGGAGGCTTCGGCGGGCGGGGACCTGGCGGGGCTGATGGCGATCCTGGCGCCCGATGTGACGCTGGTGTGCGACGGCGGCGGGCTGGCTCCGGCGCCGCGCAAGGTCGTCGAGGGCCTGGAGCCGGTGGCGCGGGCGCTCGTGACGTTCGCGGGGCGCATGCCCGAGGCGCCGCGCGTGGAGTTCGCGGAGGTCAACGGCGGCCCGGCGATCGTGGTCCGGTCGGGTGAGGTGGCCGCGGCGGTGGTCATGCTCTTCTTGGTGGACGGCGTCGTCGAGGAGATTCACCTGGTCAGCAACCCTGAGAAGCTCGGAGCGATCTAAGGAGATTGTGACGGTCATCACTGCGACTCACGTTCGGCGGGGCCGTCTCGTCCTTGGGGCATGACTGACATCCTCGTTATCGGCGCCGGCTACACCGGCATGATGGCCGCCCACGGCATCGCCCGCCGCAACCCGCAGGCGCGCGTCACGATCCTCAACCCGACCGACCGCTTCGACGAGCGGCTGCGCCAGCACCAGGTCGCGGCCGGCCAGGAGCTCGGCGACCACCGCATCCCCGAGATCGTCGCGCCCGCCGGCATCCTGTTCGTCCAGGGCCGGGCCGCCGCCATCGACGCCGGTGCCCGCAAGGTCGCGCTCGACGACGGCCGGGCGCTCACCTACGACCTGCTCGTCTACGCGATCGGCAGCTCGACCCGGCGGGTCGAGCACGCCTTCACCATCGACGACCCGGCCCTCGCCGAGCGGCTGCGCGAGCACCCCGAAGGCACCCTCACCGTCTGCGGGGCCGGGCTCACCGGCATCGAGGGCGCGACCGAGATCGCCGAGGCGTACCCGCGCATGCGGGTGCGGCTCCTCAGCCGCGGCGAGCCCGGCTCGATGATGGGCCCCAAGGCGAAGGCGCACCTGCGGCGCGCCCTCGACCGGCTCGGCGTCGAGGTTCGCACCGGCGTCACCGTCGCCGAAGTGCGGCCCGGCGCGGTCGTCCTCGAAGGCGGCGAACGGATGCCGACCGATACGACACTGTGGACGACTGGGGTGGCCTACTCCCGCCTCGCGGCCGAATCCGGGATCGCGACCGACGACCTGGGCCGGGTCCTCGTCGACGCCGGGCTGCGCTCGGTCTCGCACCC
>NZ_JBFAMQ010000006.1:412358-421172 GCF_040674615.1 Glycomyces sp. NPDC049804 | reverse complement strand
CACCGATCTGCGACCCAGGCAAGAAAGCCAAGCGCGAGAAGACCATGAGAGAACGAGAACAGCGCCTGACCAGCGCCAAAGGTTAAAAATCAAGCTAGGGCAGGGTCACATTCCCGCCGACCAGACTTCCCGGCACACCAGGCCACACCCTACCGCAGCCCCATCACAAGCCCGCCGCCGTCACTGGACGGTGCTGTCCGAGCGCGCGGCCGGGTCGCCGTCCGCGGCCTCGGCGCTGCGCCGGAGGCCTGGAATGCGGCGCCCGGCGGCCAGGTACACGCCCGCGGCCGCGAGGGCGAGCGCGCCGACGCCGAGGTACATGGCCATGCCGTTCCACTGCGCGAGGAGCAGGCCGCCGAGGAGCGGACCGGCGAAGCCGCCGAGCTGGGTGAAGGACTGGGCGCCGAAGTAGGCGCCGCGGGAGGCCGACGGGGCGATGCGGTCGATGAGCGCGAACTCGGACGGCACGATGAACACCTCCCCGAAGCTGAAGACGACCATCGCGGCTGCGAAGTGCCACAACGAGGTCGAGAACGCGAACCCCGCCATCCCGGCGAACAGGAGCAGTCCGCCCGCGGTGATCGCGGCGACCGGCTGCAGCCGCAGCACGTACCGGGCCGCGAGGAGTTGGAAGGCGACGACGGTGACCGCGTTCGCGGTCATGGTCGCCGCGAGGATCTGCGCGCCGTTCTCGAACCGGATGTCGAGGTCCTGGGCGAGCAGGGCGGAGACGCGCAGCTGCACCGACTCGAACAGCAGCCCGGCGAGCAGGAGCACCAGCAGGCGCGGGTCGGTGGCGACCGCGCGCAGGCTCCCCAGGAGCCGCTCGGTCCCGCCCGCCTCGGTCGCGGCGGCGCTCGCGGGGACCTGCGTGAACCGGACGGCGGCGGCGAGCACGGCCAGGTAGAGGCCGTAGACGGCCGCGGCGACGGCGAACGCGATGCGGTCGCCGGAGAGACCGAGCGCCACGCCGAGGAGCGGGCCGATCGCGTACCCCGCGTTCGTGGCGAGGTACTGGTGGGAGAACCAGCGCACCCGCGTGCCCTCGGACAGCAGGTCGCCGAGGAACGCCTTGCTCACCGGCGCGAACACGCTGCTGGACAAGGCGAGTGCGGCGTTGGCGGCGACGACTGCGGCGAGGTGCTCGGCGGCGGCGAACCCCGCGAAGGACACCACTACCCCGCCGAGTCCGGTGAGCAGCACCGGGATCCGGCCGAAGCGGTCGGAGAGGGTGCCGCCGAAGAACCCGGCGGCGATCGAGAAGAACACCGACGAGCCGATGACGAGGCCGACCGCGCCGGGTTCGAGCCCGAGTTCGCGACGCAGGAAGACCGCCAGGAACGGGATGGTCACCGAGTTGGCGAGGCTCATGATGCCCGACCCGGCGACGAGGAGCTTGGCGAGGACGGGGGTGCGGGGTGTGCGCATGGCAGTGCCTTCGATCCAGGGCTCCGGCCAGCGTGCCGACTGAGCCGCGCGGTCACTGCCCGCCATCATACCCCACGGGGGTATCGATGCGGTGGGGCGGCGGCGAGGGCCGGACCGAGCCGCCCGCCCGTCCCTACACTCGACGGGACCGCGGCGATCCTGGACGTGACCGGCCGGACCCGCGCCAAGATCAGTGAACCCTGAAGGGACCGTTCATGACCGACCTCATCGCAGTGCTGGAGCAGCAGGAGCGCGACCTCGTCTTCGACGCCTTCGACCACACCGACGCGTGGCGGCTCGGCTCCCGGATCGCCTCTATGGCCCGGGACGCCGGCCACCCGGTCGGCATCGACATCCGCCGACCCGGCCTGATCCTGTTCCGCGCGGCGCTGCCCGGGAGCACCCCGGACCAGGAGTCGTGGATCGCCCGGAAGGCCGCGGTCGTGCTGCGCATCGAGTCGAGCAGCGCACTCGCCGCCGCGCGGATCGAGGCCAAGGGCGTCGACCCCGCCGCCACCGGGTGGCTCGACCCCGCCGAGTACGCGGTCACGGGCGGCTCGTTCCCGATCCGGGTCCGCGGCGTCGGCGTGGTCGCGGCCGCCACCGCCTCCGGCCTGTCCTCCATGGACGATCACGATCTGGTCGTCGCCGGCATCCGGGCGCACCTCGGGTCGGCTTGAGCGAGGACGGCCCCCTCGGTCTCAGAGCAGGTCCGCGAGCCGTTCGGCGAAGGCCTCGGGCGAGATCACCTCGATGCCGAGGTCTTCGGCCTTCTTGAGCTTCGAACCCGCCTTCTCCCCCGCGACGACCAGGCTCGTCTTCGCCGACACGCTCGACGACGCCTTGCCGCCCGCGCGGGTGATCAGCTCGTTCATCTCGGTGCGGGAGTAGTCGGCGAGCGGGCCGCTCATGCCCCCGGTCACGACGACGGCGAGGCCCGCGAGCGGCAGCCCTTCGTTCGCCTCGTCGCCCGCCTCCTCGTCGGCGGCGGGCGGCGTCCATCCGGGCTGGTCCATGTTGACGCCCGCGGCCTTGAGCTTGGCGATCACCGCCTCCAACTCGACGACCTCGGCGACGATGACCGGCGCCTTCTCGCCGCCGATGCCGTCGACCCGCTCCAGCGCGACCGCGTCGGCGGCCTGGATCGCGTCCATCGCCCCGAAGTACGCGGCGATGCGCAGCGACATCGACCGGCCGGTGCCTTGGACGCCGAGGGCGCAGAAGACGCGGTTGAGCGGCTGCGTCTTCGCGCTGGCGATCGCGGCCAAGAGCTTGTCGGCGCTGGTGTCGCCCATGCGGTCGAGGGAGAGGATCTGGTCGCGGGTGAGGGTGAACAGGTCGGCGAAGTCCTCGATCAGGCCCCGCTCGACGAGCTGGACGACGATCTTCTCACCGAGTCCGTCGATGTCGAGGCAGTCGCGGGCGACGGCGTACTTGATCGACTCGATCCGCCCGCAGCCGCGGCCGCGCACGCACCGCCACCGCTCCTGGCTGCGGTCGATGTCGGAGCCGCACCGCGGGCACGTCTCGGGAAAGGCGATCGGCCGCTCCTCGCCGGTGCGGGTGGCGGCGATCGCGCCTTCGACGCGCGGGATGACCTCTCCGGCGCGCAGGACGTACACGCGGTCGCCGATCTTGAGGTCGCGGCGGGTGATGTCGGCCGGGTTGTGGAGGGTCGCGTACGTGATGGTGGTGCCGCCGACCTCGACGGGTTCGAGGACGGCGCGCGGAGCGATGATGCCGGTGCGGCCGACGTTCCACTCGACGCCGAGGAGGACGGTGATCTTCTTGTCGGCGGGGAACTTGTACGCGGTGGCCCAGTGCGGGGTGCGCGAGCCGGTCCCGGCCGCGGCGCGGTCGGCGGGGTCGTTCGCCTTGACGACCGCGCCGTCGAGTTCGATGTCGAGGCCGGCGCGGGCCGCACCGATGTGGTCGATGCGCGCTTGGACCTCGTCGAGGGTCGCGCAGGACCGCGTCTCGATGTCGGTGCCGAGGGTCGTGCCGAGCCCGTATGCGGCCAGCGCGGCGATGAGGTCGGCGTGGGTGAGCTTGGCGAGGCGCGGGTCGCTCGTGTGCTCGGGGTCGGTGAGGGCGTCGTAGGCGATGAAGGTCTGCTCGACCTGGTAGGCGCGGTCCTTGGCGCGCAGGGACCCGCTGGAGGCGTTGCGGCGGTTGGCGAACGGGGTGCCGCCGTGGGCCACGCGGGCCTCGTTCGCCGCGGCGAACTGCGCCTCGGTCATGAGGACTTCGCCGCGCACTTCGACGGTGACCGGCTCGGTCAGCTCCAGGGGGAGGCCGGTGAGGTTGCCGATCGTGTGGGAGACGTCTTCGCCGGTCGAGCCGTCGCCGCGGGTCACGAGCTGGACCAGGCGGCCGTCGCGGTACCGCGCGGCGAGGGCGACGCCGTCGAGCTTCGGTTCGACGGCCCAGCCGTTGACTTCGCCGCCGCCCAGGCGGCGCTGCAGGGAGGCGGCCCATTCGGTGAGGTCCTCGGCGGAGAAGACGTTGCCGAGGCTGAGCATCCGCACCGAGTGCGCGACGTCGCCGGTGACGACGCCCGCCGCGACCGCTTGCGTGGGCGAGTCGGAGGCGACCCGGTCGGGGTGCGCGTCCTCCCAAGCGGTGATGGCGCGCATGAGCCGGTCGTAGGTCGCATCGTCCATTCCGGACTCGCCGGAGCCGTAGTAGGCGTCGGCGGCAGTGCGGGCCGAAGCGACCGCGTCCAGGTACGCGGGCTCGTCGGAGAGGTCGAGGGGCGTGGTCGCGTTGTCGATCATGGGTCCATCTTGTCACCTGGGTACGACAACGACCGAGTGGCGAAATGCGCGCACGATTCGGGACTGCGGCATTTCTCGCCGAGTGCTACCAGTGGCGGTTGCGGCATTCGACGTGGAGTTCCGAATGGTCCGGCCGATGCCGCCGGTGCCGCCGCCCCCGCGGGGCACCGCCGGGAACGCGAGCGCGTTCGGGATCGCGCGGGCTGGCACGCCGGTGCCAGACTGGGCGTTCCCGCGGGCCGTTCGGGCCGGCCCCGTCCTTCATCGAGGAGCGCCATGGTTTCGATCGGCCGGATTCGCGACGATCTCCGCCTGCACCTGTCCCGGTCAGTCCTCGAGCACGGCGTTCCCGGCGCTTCGGTCGCCGTCGGTGTCGGCGATCGGCTCGCGGAAGCCGCTGCGGGGGTGGTGAACACGAGGACCGGGGTTCCGGTGGCACCCGCTTCGGTGTTCCAGATCCAGTCGATCACCAAGGCCTGGACCGGGACGCTGGTCATGCAGCTGGTCGACGAGGGACTGGTCGAGCTCGACGATCCGGTGCGAGTCCATCTTCCCGGGTTCCGCACCGCTGACCCGGACGTGAGCGCTTCGATCACCATCCGGCACCTGCTCACGCATACCGGCGGGTTCGAGGGCGACCTCTGGAAGGCGACGACCGCGGGCGACGACGCGCTGCAGCGCCTGGTCGAGGACCGCATTCCTGAGCTGCCGCAATCCGAGGCCCCTGGCTCGCGCTACTCGTACTGCAGCGCGGGCATGGCGGTGCTCGGCAGGATCGTCGAGCTCAAGCGCCAGATGCCTTTCCGCACTGCGCTCCGGTCGTTCCTGGCCGACCCGCTCGGTATCGAGGAGATCGCGTTCGACGCCGACGAAGCGCTGGGCTTCAGCACGGCCGTGGGGCATGTGCCCCAGGGCGATCGGGGCATGCGGCCGCTGCCGGTCTGGGCGACGCTTCCCGAGTCCAATGCTCCGGCGGGGAATCAGCTCGCGATGTCCGCTCGGGCCCTGCTCGCCTTCGGGCGCATGCATCTGGCGGACGGCCTCGCCCCGGGCGGGGCGCGGGTGCTCTCGGAGGCATCTGCGAAGGCGATGCGCACCCCCGGCATCGGCATCCCCGCGTCCTACCCTGCGCCGAAGCACGTCGGCCTGGCCTGGGAGGTCGGCGCCGGCGGCGCGATCGTGAGCCATGCGGGGGGCGCGATCGGCATCGCGTCGATCCTCGTGCTCCTTCCCGCGCAGGGCGTCTCGATCGCGGTCCTGACCAACGGCGGCGATTTCGGGGGGCTCTTCCGAGACCTCGTCGACCCGTGGATCGAGGCGGCGGTCGGTGTCGGCATGTCCCCGTCGACCCCGGCCCCGGCTCCCGGTGGGTCCGGTACGGACTTCGCCCGGTACGTCGGCGTCTACGGCACCCGCAACCAGCGGACGACCGTGTCGATCACCGATGGCGGTCGGCTGCAGGTCGCGCACACGACCACGGGCGAAGGCGCGGACATGATGGTTCGGGCGGGCCTGTCGCCGCAGCCGTACGTCACCGAGATACGCCGGGTCGGAGGCGACCTGTTCGCCTCGGTCGGCTCGGCGGGGACCGCGGGCGGCTTCCTGGAGTTCCTGGATTCGGATGCGGGGGGACGGGCGCGGTTCATCCACGGCGGGGGCCGCTCGGCCCCGCGGCTGGACTGACGTCTGCAGCGGGACCGGGGGCGGCGGGTCAGGCGCGGGTGCCTTCGGCGATCGACATGACCGAGTCGGTGGGGATGACCCGCTCGAGTCTGAGGCCGGCGCGGTCGAAGAGGGTCGCGAATTCGGCCGCGGTGCGCTCGCGGCCGGTGAAGGCGACCATGAGGAGCACGTCGAGGACCTTGCCGTGGTCGTATCCGTTGCCTTCGGGGATGACGGTGTCGACGGCGTAGATCCGGCCTCCCGGGTGCATCGCCTCGCGGCAGCGCGAGAGGATCTCCACGCACTCGTCGTCGCTCCAGTCGTGCAGCACCCTCTTCATCAGGTAGGCGTCGCCGCTGGGCACCTTCTTGAAGAAGTCGCCTTCCGCCGTCTCCCACCGGGTGTCGTCGCCGAGTTCGCCGAGGTCGTGCTCCGCGATGACGTGGGGGCGGTCGAACAGGACGCCGTGGACGCCCTGGTGCTCCCGCAGGACCGTCCGGAGGAGGTGGCCGTGTCCGCCGCCGATCTCGACGAGCCGTGTGCCCTCGGCAAGGGGCAGGGCGCGGGCGACCGGGAGGTTCTCGGAGTCGGAGTAGGAGGCCATGCCTTCGTGGAAGAGCGCGACCGTGGCGGGGTCGGTGGAGAAGTACTCGAAGAACGGCACCCCGAAGATCCGCTCGAAGACCGGTCCGCCTTCGCGCACCGAATCGGTGATCGCCCCGGAGGTCGACCAGAACATCGCGTCCGTGACCATGATGACCCCCGCGCGGACGGAGTTCGGGGCGTCGCTGCGGAGCGGATCGGCCTTGGGCGTCAAAGCGATCCGGCCCTCGGCGTCCTCGGCGAACACGCCGCGGGTCGCGAGGAGCCGCAGCGCGCGGTAGAGGTTGCCGGGGTCGGCTCCGACCGCTTTGGCGAGGTCCCGCACCGGAAGCGGCCCGGCGGCGAGATGGTCGGCGACCCGCAGTTCGGCGGCGGCGCGCAGCGCCGCGGGCCAGAAGAACTGCAGGACCTCGTCGAGGAGGAAGAAGGCGTTCGCGCGGTCGGCATCGCTCTGGGGGGTGCTCATTCACGACTCCTCAAGGGGCACAAGGGATACAACGCAATCCACTCTGGAATTACTCACGGCAGTCTAGCAGTCACGCTCCATGATCGCCAGATCCGAATCCGGCCCATGCCCGCGCCTTGCCGAAGGCCGGCCCGATGAGGCCCGGCCCCCCTGGGCGCCGCGGCGGGCAACGGCTCCGCCGCAGCGAAACCGAGAGAAGTTGAACACTGGTGTTTGAGTTTTGACCGATCGGGAGTACGCTCGAACTTGTACATGACTGTTCGAGTTAAGGAGCGACCGTGTCCGCCGTCCACCACCCCGAAACCGAGAGCGCCGCGCCGCCGCTGCCGCGCCGCTGGTTCATGCTCGCGCTGCTGTGCACTGCGCAGGCGATGCTCATCATCGACATCACCGTCGTCAACATCGCGCTGCCGACGATCGGCGCCGAGCTCTCGCTCGACCGTGAAGCGCTGACCTGGATCGTCACCGGGTACACCCTGGTCTTCGGCGGCCTCATGCTGTTCGGCGGACGCCTCGCCGACCTCTTCGGACGCCGCCGCATGCTCATCACGGGCCTGTCGCTGTTCACGGCGGCGTCGCTCGCCGCCGGGCTGGCCCAGACCGGGCCGGTCCTGCTCGGCGGGCGTCTCGCGCAGGGCCTCGGCGCGGCGCTCATGGCGCCCGCGATCCTGTCCACGGTCACGACCGTGTTCCACGGCGCCGAGCGCAACCGCGCGCTGGGGCTGCTGTCGGCGATCGCCGGGGGCGGTGCGGCCCTCGGCGTCCTCGTCGGCGGCGTGCTCACGGCCGGGCCGGGCTGGCAGTGGATCTTCTACATCAACGTGCCGATCGGCGCGGTCATCCTGATGCTCCTGCCCGCGACGCTGCCGTCCGACCCAGTTCGCGGACAACGGGAACGGCTCGACGTGCCGGGAGCGCTCATCGTCACCGCCGCGACCGCCGCGCTCATCTTCGGCCTCGTGCGGGCGGGCGACGACGGCTGGGGGTCGGCGGCGACGCTCGGTTCGCTCGCGGCGGCGGTCGTGCTCTATGCGGTCTTCGGCCTCGTCGAGCGGCGCACAGCCGCGCCGCTCATGCGGGTGGCGCTCCTGGGCCGGCGCACGGTCCTCACCGGCGCGTTCCTCATGCTCATGGCGACGGCGCTGCTCATCTCGTTCTTCTTCCTCGGGTCCCTGTACCTTCAGGACTTCGCGCAGTACTCCGCACTGCGCACGGGCCTGCTGTTCCTGCCCGTCGCGGTCGCCACGACGATCGGCGCGCAGCTCGCCGCCCACCTGATCGGGAAGACCGGCCCGCGTCCGATCGCCGTGGCCGGCATGGTGATCGCCGCCGCCGCTTCGGGATGGCTGGCGACGCTGGAATCAGGCAGCGGCGCCGCGACCGTCGTCACCGGGCTCTCGTTGGGGGCGTTCGCCCTCGGCACGCTGTTCATCACCGCGAACGCCACCGCGCTCTCGCGGGTCGACCCCCACGAGGCCGGGGTCGCCTCGGGCATGATCACCACGTTCCACGAACTCGGCGGATCAGTCGGCGTCGCGGTCATGTCGACCGTGGCGGCCGTGAGCATCAGCGCGAGCGCCCCGACCCTCGCGGGCTTCACCGACGCGTTCCTCGTCTGCGCCGTCGCCTCGGGCGTCGGGGCAATCGTGGCGCTGGCCCTGGTCCCCGGAGGGAAGGTCGAGACGAGCGGCGGCCCGCACGGGCACTAGCTACCCTTCAGGCATGGCCGACGGCAAGACCACCGCGTCGGGGGGGGGGGGCCGCGGGGGCGGCCGCGGGGCGGCCCCGCGCCGCAAAGACAAGGAGAGGGGACGGGGGGGGGGGCGCGAACACGGCCCGGCCCCGGGGGGGGGGGGGGGGGGGGGCCGGGGGGCCGCC